>CAMWXF010000317.1 GCA_947178115.1 uncultured Lachnospiraceae bacterium | reverse complement strand
GGTGCGGTGCGGCAGAAGAAGAGATGAAAAAAATGACAGGCATCATATGTGACAGATGGAACGAGCGATTCGGGCAGCATATACAGGCAGCCGATTATGAATCCATTCAAGCCGGGTTTAAACAGAAATTGTGCTTCGTGACTACCGCGGTATGCTGTGGGCTTCATAAGCCGCAGGACTGTCGGGAGATTGAACTGATGAAGCGGTACAGGGACGAGTATCTGTTCCGGCAGGATGACGGGCAGGAGATTATTCGGGAGTATTATGATATCGCGCCTACGATTGTCAAGCGGATTGCCAGGGAGGCGACACCCGAAGAGAAATATCTGTATCTGTGGGAGCATTATATCAGTAAATGTGTTGCATATGTTGAGAATCGCGAAAATGAACGGTGCAGACAGTTGTATGAAATGATGATGTCGGAGCTGAAGGCGGAGTATATGGTGACAGACCGACATAAACAGGAAGGAGCATTACATAGAGATGAATAAACAATATCAGAAAGAAACTATATGTATCCAGTCGGGGTGGCAGCCGAAGAACGGTGAGCCCCGTGTGCTGCCGATCTATCAGAGTACGACATTTAAGTATGAATCTTCCGAACAGATGGGGCGGCTTTTTGATTTGGAAGAAAGCGGCTATTTCTACAGCAGACTGCAGAATCCCACGAACGATTGTGTGGCGGCTAAGATCTGTGAGCTGGAGGGCGGTGAGGCGGCTATGCTGACATCATCGGGGCAGGCGGCCAGTTATTATGCCGTATTTAACATTTGTGAGGCGGGGGATCACGTCGTGCTGTCTTCCACCGTGTATGGCGGAACCTTTAACCTGATCACCTGCACCATGAAAAAGATGGGGGTCGAATGCACCATCGTGGATCCCGATGCATCGATACAGGAGCTTGCAGAGGCATTTCGTCCGAATACCAAGTGCGTTTTCGCGGAGACGATAGCGAATCCGGCATTGGTGGTACTGGATATCGAGAAGTTTGCGAAAGCGGCACATGATCATCAGGTTCCGTTGATCGTAGACAATACCTTTGCCACACCCATCAACTGTAATCCGATCAAGTGGGGAGCGGATATCGTGATCCACTCCACAACGAAATATATGGACGGACACGCAATGGCGCTGGGCGGCTGTATCGTGGATTCCGGTAATTTTGACTGGAGCGCATATCCCGATAAATTCCCGGGATTATGTACGCCGGATGAGTCTTACCACGGCATTATCTATACGGAAAAAT
The DNA here is from genome assembly GCA_947178115.1 of uncultured Lachnospiraceae bacterium. Taxonomy (GTDB): domain Bacteria; phylum Bacillota; class Clostridia; order Lachnospirales; family Lachnospiraceae; genus UBA3282. Next base: position 1,851 of record CAMWXF010000317.1, on the reverse strand, counting down.
TCGGCAGGGCGGCTTATCTCACCAAGGCCACGACCCAGTTGATGAGAGACTTGGGATCAATGCAGTCTCCGCAGAATGCTTTTCTGCTGAATGTCGGATTGGAAACATTGCCCCTGCGGATGGAACGGCATTGTTATAATGCACAGAAAGTGGCCGAGTATCTGGAGGGACATGAGAAAGTAGCGTGGGTGAATTATCCGGGATTAAAGAGCTGCAAATATTATGAGACGGCACAAAAATATATGCCGAAAGGAACCTGCGGGGTTATCTCTTTCGGTTTAAAGGGCGGGAGAGAGGCGGCCTCCAAAATGATGGATTTTCTGGAACTGGCTGCTATAGTGACGCATGTTGCGGATGCAAGGACGAGTGTGCTCCATCCGGCCAGTCACACGCACAGACAGATGAATGAGGAGCAGCTTAAAGAAGCGGGCGTGGCTCCCGATCTGATCAGATTTTCCGTTGGAATTGAGCATATAGATGATATCATTGCGGATTTAGAACAGGCATTATCTAAAATATGATGTAAAAGGATAATCATTATGACTTATCGTAAGACGTGGTTTAGCTACGTATTGTGGATTCTGTATACCTTACTGTGTGTCATATCGCTGGTGGTGCTTGCCGGAGGTGTATGGACAGCCTACCTTGCGGGTATACCGTATGGAAAAGGATTCCCGGACCCTGTAGTCAGCCCTCTCGCAGGGCTGAACAACCATATACTGATCTTGCTCGGATTTCTCATTGTTCCGGCTACGGTTCTGTTATATTGGGCGATCAGAGGCATGTCCGGAGTGATCAGAAAGAAATGCACGTGGAAAGAACGTACTTTGCGGATATGGGAATGCGTCGTTGTGCTTCTCATATTGGCAGGCGGTTTTTATTTGCGGATCATGTATGCCGAATATGCCATATCTGTGGTCAACAATGAGTGGGGGCTCCAGGTGAGCGGCTTAGAATATTATAATATGGCGATAGCGGCCGGCGGAAATGTTACGCCCAACACGTTGAACGGGATTTCGTATCTGTATGTGTTGTGTCTATCGGTGGTAGTATCCTTTCTGGGTCATAAGGTTGATTCGGCAATTATCTTACAGATTGCTTTACAGATTGTCGGTATGCTGCTTGCCTATGCGGTGACGAGGAAGAGCGCCGGACGTCTTCCGGCATGCGTTGTGCTCCTGTATATGGCATGTTCGCTCTGTTGTCTGAAGATGCTCGTATGTTTCGGTCCGGAATGGCTGTTCTTCGTGTTATATATGATAGGCATGATGGTCGTTGTCAATTTTATACAAAGTTATTGCGACAACCACTTAAATAAACCGGCGGCTTTTTTCGGTGCTGCGGTAATAGGTGCAGTGATCGGGCTGCTTGCATGTATTGAGCTGTCGGCTGCACCGCTTATGCTTATGATCGTGGCGGTTGCTACCGGACGGAAGAAAAGGCAGGAAGAGGCGACTGTGAATAACACTGCGGGGATCAGTGCTGCAGTGATTGGCATAGCGATCGTCGCATATGCAGCAATGTTGTTCGCGGCAACTTATTTCGGATTGTACGGCGCGGAATTTAATATTCGGAATGTGAAGCTATGGTATCAATATAGTGTAGCATTCAATAATTTAAGCCCGTATTTGTATGACATCTATTTGATCGGGTTACTGATTATCCCTGCTTCTTTTCTTGTTTTTGAGTTTTTCCGAAGCGGCAGGGAACAAAATTATATGTTGTGGATTTTGTTGTGTATTATTGTAGCGCCGACTCCCATGGCGGCAATCGGGGGATGGCAGTTCGGACTGCTGTCGCTTTATATCTGGGCCGTTCTGGCAGGGTTAGGGATACAGAACTGTATTTTCG
>CAMWXF010000316.1 GCA_947178115.1 uncultured Lachnospiraceae bacterium | reverse complement strand
ATAAAATGACCGCATACCGGTCTGTATATTCCTTCCAAAGCTGTATATTTACGCCGGTTTCATAGTTTCCAACTACTAATTCCACACGTGTCATATTCTGCATGACATCATTGTCAATTCCACCGTTCAAACCAGTCAACACTCTTCCGGACTGACCGCCACGGCTTTCTACCCCCAATCTACTGCCGGTACCTGCCACGGCTCCTCCTGTCCCAGTCTGACCGCTCACTGTCACGCTACCGCCCACATGCCCGCCAGACGCTCCTTCGTTTCCGCTTCCTACGCAGATCACACTGCGGCCGATCTCGGACACATTATCCAGAAACCGCTCCAGCAAAGATGTCCCGTTATGCGCGCCGTAAGTATTCCCGAAACTCAGATTGATTGCTACCGGCCTCTGCAGCTCTATTGCCTTATTGACTGTATAGGTCAGCGCGCGCATTAGCTCCGTTGTCCTCGGAAAAGATTCCGCCCGGGGTGTTCCAAGCCGCACGATCAGCAGATCACTCTCCCTAGCCACACCCGCATAGGCTATACCTCCTGTTCCGCCTCCGCCCGCAGCGATCCCTGCTACCGCCGTTCCGTGTCCTGTAGTATCAACGCTGGGAACGATCTGCTGTGCCTGCTCCCTGCTGCCTGTGGCAAGCGCCTCATTGATCTGTCCGCTGTCGAACTCTCTGTCTAACACTTGATCCCACAGATACAGGATTCTGGTCGTCCCGTCCGCCCTGCGAAAATCCTGATTCCAGTAGCTGATTCCCGAATCGATAACTGCCACCAGCACGCCTTTACCAGTAAGACTCCTGAACAACTGACTGTTCGGTGTATAGCAGGCGGCCGTATTCCCTGCCAGATCGGAGAAAAAAAGCCGCTTCGGCTTCTCCACGTACTCGATCTGCTCAGTCTCAGTAAGGATATCCATCTCCGATTCCGGCACCGTCAGAATCGCATAGCCTGCAATCAACTCCTCTACCACAATGCGCCTTAGTGTCAGCTCCTGTAGCGAACCATGATACTTTACGATCACTTCCCACGTCTTTTCCACCCGGTCAAACCCTACGTTCAATTCCAATGACCGCTCCCTTTCCGCTTCCGGCGTATCCAACGCCAGATTTAACAGGTTTTCATTCTTCTGAGAGTCCATACGAATCCTCCACGCTCTATTTCGCACCATTACTACTGTTATCATATGCAGCAGTGACTTCTGCTTTGCTTCACTCACAGAAACATCTCGTGAAACGCTAACCGTGAAAAGTAACCCGAAATTGACACAAAAGACCGTAAAACATGCTTTGACTCTCTTATCAGTTCATGCTAAGATAATTTATAACACCCATAACAGTTGGTTTCGAAATCACTTAAGCGAAGGAGGCATGGCATGCAGACACCTGCGGAAACAGACATCAACGTAATACATACTGTCCCACATGAGACATTGACCGATACCGCAGTTGCCTCTGACAGTTCCTCCCGCGCACTCTCTTCCGATGATCCGATCAAAACCTATGACAATCTCTACGAGAAGAAGGATTTCGGCACACTGGACTACCCTGTGGGCGTTTACTATCTGGATCTGAGCCGGTCTTATATGAACCGAATCCGCTGGCACTGGCATGATGAGATGGAGATACTGATTATCAATGACGGTCGCGCCGAGGTCTCCACCGACGATGCATGCTACACTCTGGAGCCCGGACAGGGAATTATCATTAACCAGAGTGTCCTGCACTCCATTCAGTCCATGGATCAGAATAACTGCACTTTCTATTCGATTGTATTTCATCCGGATTTTCTTTTCGGGCACAAGAGCAGCTACCTGCATACGCAGTTTTTGCTTCCGATTCAGAATTTTCGACTGTTTAAGATGTTTCCACTAGATGAAAAAAATGCATGGCATGAGCGGATGCTGGATGCCATTAACGATGCCATCGCCGTCAACACAGCAAAACCCTTCGGCTACGAGATCGCGGCCAAAGGGCATCTGTGTCGTTTCTGGTCAGAGCTGGTCGGACAACTTCCGAATATAGAAACCGCACCACCACCCCACGTTTCTTTAGATGAGCAGCGTGTAAAACAGGCCATGCTCTATATTCGAACCCATCACGCCGAGTCTATCTCCTTAGACGAGATCGCCGGCAGCGTACATATCAGTAAGAGCGAGTGCTGCCGCTGTTTTGCACGCACATTACAGATGACGCCTTTTGAATACCTGATGAGATATCGTATTCTCGAAGCGACTAAAAAGATGGCAGAACACTCGGACGCTCCTATGTCAATTGCCGACCTTGCCTTGTCCGTAGGTTTTAATAACACTAGCTATTTTAATAAATTATTCAAGAAATTTCTGGGCTGCACGCCTACCTATTACCGGACTCACAGAGTTCTATCCGGAGAAGGCAAAAACAGCGGCCCCATCAATGACATAACCGGCCTCGAACCGCTCCATGAAAATTAAGAAACACCACGTTTCTTACAGATATCCTGAAGGCAGCACTTGTCACAGTAGGGTTTCGTCCTCGCGGTACAGACTTCTCTGCCGTGCCAGACCAGCCTGTGACAGAAATCGCTCCCCTCTTCCGGAGGAATAATCTTCCACAGTGCCATCTCCACCTTCTTCGGCTCCTTAATATCATCCACCAGCCCGATCCGGTTGCAGAGGCGGATACAGTGGGTATCTGTCACGATGGCAGGCTTGCCGAACACATCTCCCATAATGAGATTGGCGCTCTTCCTGCCCACACCCGGCAGTTTCAGAAGCGCATCGAAATCATCCGGCACCTTCCCGCCGTATTCCTCCTGCAGCATCTTCATGCAGGCGCTGATATCCCGCGCCTTACTGTTACCAAGTCCGCACGGGTGCACGATTTTCTCGATTTCCTCCACCGGAGCCGCCGCAAGCGCCGCCACATCCGGAAACTTTTCATATAACTTTTCCACCACCACATTAACTCTCGCATCCGTACACTGCGCCGCCAGCCGCACACTGACAAGCAGCTTCCAAGCCTGATCATAATCCAGCGAACATGCCGCATCCGGATATTCCTTTTTCAACCGCTCTACGACCTCAAGCGCTAATTCCTTTTTTCTCATAGTTCATC
>CAMWXF010000315.1 GCA_947178115.1 uncultured Lachnospiraceae bacterium | reverse complement strand
CTACTTCAACTCATTTGCCGTCACATAGAAGTGGTGATAAATGCCGCCAAGCTCAAGCAGACTCTCATGAGTTCCTTCCTCCACGATCCCTTCCTCTGTCAGTACCAAAATTCTGTCAGAATTACGGATACTAGACAACCTGTGAGCAATCGTGATCGTTGTTCTTCCCTTTGCAAGCGCCTCCAACGATTTCGCCACTTGAAATTCACTTTCATTATCCAGCGCGGAAGTCGCCTCATCCATAATAAGAATCGGCGGATTTTTCAAAAAAACTCTGGCAATGCTGATCCGCTGTTTCTGCCCGCCGGATAATTTCACGCCCCGTTCTCCCACATAAGTATCATACCCGTCTTTCAATGCCGTAATAAACTCATGCGCACCCGCACGCTTCGCCGCCTCGATAACTTCTTCCATGGAAGCGTTTTCTTTGCCGTAGGCAATATTCTCATATACCGTTCCGGAGAAAAGATACACATCCTGCTGTACCATACCGATATTCTTCCGCAGACTTTTCAATGTATAATGATGAATGCTCTCACCATCCAACAGGATCTCACCTTCATTAATATCGTAAAAGCGCGGAATCAAATTACACAGAGTCGTTTTGCCGCCTCCAGAGGGGCCCACAATGGCAATCTTCTCACCCGCCCGAATGTCCAGATTCAATCCCCTAAACACAACATTGTGGTCGTCCGGATACTCGAAGCTGACATTATGAAATGCAATATTGCCCTGTGGCCGCACGCACTCCACAGCACCCGGTTCGTCAAAGATCTCAATATCACTGTCCATGATCTGTACAAATCTCTCGATGCCTGTCATGCCGCGCTGGAACTGCTCCGCGAACTCGATGATCCTGCGAATCGTAGCAATCAGCGTACTCACATACATTACATAGGCGACCAGATCCGCGGGAGCAATCTTTCCGTTTACCATAAAAATACCGCCCGCCACCAGAAGCACCAGATACATCAGCCCGTCAAAAGCTCTTGTGGTAGTCTGGAAAAAGGCCATGAACTTGTAAGTTTCCTTCTTAATATAGAAGAAATTGACATTGTCCTCCTCAAATTTCTCTTTTTCCTTCTCCTCATTGGTAAATGCCTTGACCACCTTCTGCCCGAGAAGACTGTCCTCGATGCGGGCATTCAGCTCCCCGATCTGTACACGCTGCTTGCGAAACGCCTCACGCATGCGCAGATTAATAATGGTACAGGTCACCGCCATGACCGGTACTACCGCAAAGAGAATCAGAGTAAGCGACAGACTGATCCTGGCCAATATCACGAAGGAGATCACTGCTTTGATCCCCGCAATAAAGAATTCTTCCGGACAATGATGGGAGAATTCCGTCACGTCAAACAGATCGTTCGTAATTCGGCCCATAATCTGCCCGACTTTCGTATTGTTATAATATGTATCCGACAACTGTTGCAGATGGGCGTAGGCATCCCGCCGCATGTCCGTCTCGATGCGCGTGCCCATCACATGCCCTGTGTATGCCATGTAGAAGTTCGCCATGGTATCCACAATGCGCAGGCATAGATACAGCGTTCCCAGCTGCAGGATGACTGTCACCGTAAGGGATGCCAGATCATTCATGCCCGCGTTGGTGATATAACGGATGATCATAGGAAGTACAAGCTCGCAGATCGTTGTCAGTCCGGCGCAGAGCAGATCGATTATAACAATTCTCCAGTATTTCTTATAATATGGAAGAAACCGCTGCAGCAGTTCCTTTGCCTTGTAGTTTTTCGTATTAGTCTGTGCGTCCATGGGAATACTCCTGTCATTACAGTGAAAGATATTTCTTTATCTGCTCTTCGCTCATTTGATACTGTTCGCAAATCCGCCGAATGATCTCCTGTTCCGGAATGTTTAGATCTCGTAAGATATGTACTATGGAATAAATATTTTCTTCCTGTTTTGTCTGCAGTTCTTCGATTGTCTGTTTCTGTGCATCGATCGTATCCTGCATTTCATCGATCATATACTGCACCGTATTCCTGTCAAGCTCGTATAATTCTTTCGAGAACATCTCCATCACCCTTTCTACATTCAGGCAGATCTCGTAGCCTTCCTCATAGATCGCGCGAAACTCCGGATACTTCTCAATCAACTTTATTATTATCTCCGGTTCATCGCTGGAAAACAGAGTCAACCACGCGTCTCTCTTCTCACTTACGTTTCTATTTTGCTGGCTTTTTACATAGATGTCAAGAGGAATGAGAAGGTATTTCTGCAGAAACTCCATCTCCAATCCTGTGTCAGACTTTTGTTCGAAAAAATGATAATATTTTTTAGGGTATTTGTGAAACTCCTTCGGACTTTTCTCAAGTAAAACTATTGTGTATACGCTCTTGATATCACGGTAACTGAACTGTCTTTTCCTTTCGCCCCGTATCCGCTTATACTGACGCAGAAGCAGATCCGCCGAGTAACAGGCGCACCTCTGTCCCGGAAATAGATAGCCGATCTTCTGCATTTCTACATTGGCAATACTTCCATCCTCTAATTCCACCACAATATCCATGATCAACAGGGAGCTCTCGTCTGCAATCCTGACGGAATCATTCGGTAAAACCTTCACTACCCTGACCTTCTGACCCAACAGACAGGATAGGAAATCATTGAATCTATCCGGTACATACTCCGGATTCATGATTTCTTTAAAAAATCCGTCATACAATAGTTTCAGCCCTTTTACACCGGTACATATATTCAGGAACTCTTCCCGCTGTTCCGGCAGCCAGCCATCAAACCGTACTTGAAGTGTCCTGCTCTTTGCAATTTCTGCCAACACCTCCTCCCGCTCCCTGATCATCGGGAAATATTCTTTCAATTTTGTTGCCATAAATAGCCCTCCTTGTAAATAAAATTAACCGCTGTCCTTAAACGTTTAAAACAGTTGGAATCTTCGGCAGAAACCGCCGATTGCGCGAAACGCACAAATGATATATCTATAAGAATAAATCTGATATGGCAATAACTTATCGCTTACAAAGTAATTTGTCAAGTCTTTTTACCACAAAAACAGAACCACCCCTCCGCCGGCAATCTCTCGCCCGCTTCGTGGCAGTTCTGTCTCTCATTCTTTCACCTGTGACC
>CAMWXF010000314.1 GCA_947178115.1 uncultured Lachnospiraceae bacterium | reverse complement strand
ACCACTAATCCGCTTGCTTACTGTGAGGCTGCATCTGTCCCCATAATAATCCGCCCTCACAGTAAGCAAGCGTATTGGTGGAAGCACGCATTTCTCCCAGATACGCATAAGTTCTGATATGAAGCTGTCTGATCAAATTCAGATAATAATCCAATACCTCATAAAAATCTTTGTTCTCCTGACGGGATTTCGCCAGAATCATAGGCAGATGCAACGAAACAACACCTATATTAAACCTGCCCACAAAAACAGGGGAATCCGCCTCATCCGCCGGATGCATGCCGCCCCTCTCGTACCACGGAGACAGGAACGCACGACAGCCCATGGGGGAAATTACCTTGCCGTACTGTTTATACATGCTGGCAATATATCCTTTGCCGGTCAGGCTCAACCAGTCCGGATACATTGTCTTGGCGGAGCACTCTACGCCCGCTTCAAATACATCTTCCAGTTCTTTGCCCGGTCCGTGCAGATTCTCGTCATATAAGAATACGATCTTCGGGAAAAGTACCGGTTTCTTACATTCTTTCTTGCCCTGTCCCTTCCGACGCACATTGAGCATGGTGATGGTAGCCAACTTCGCAAATCTTCCGGTACCGATCCCTGCCGTTACGGTGATAAAAGGATAATCTCCGCGGCTGCTGGCCACCGTATTGAACTTGTACTCCCATCCCTGGAAGCCCTGCTCAAACTCCTTCTTGACATCAGCCAACGCCTGTGCCTCAGCAGTTTCTCCGTCCACTCCCAGCTTCGTATATTTCTCCACATTGCGTTTATAAGACTTCTCCGCATAGGGCTCTAAGATCTTATCTACTTCCGGCACGGTAAACCCGCCGTACTGCTGACTGGCAGCGCTAAGTACAATATCGCCGATCACGTCGAATGCCACATCCAGCGTCTTCGGCTCGTTATACCAGATATTACCCATCTCAAATCCGCCGCTTAAGACCTCCGCCACATTGAAAAGACAACAGTTCATCGTATCTCTCCTGGCAGACATATCATGAACATACAGATATCCGTCACGACACGCCTGAATCTCTTCCGTGGTCATGAAAAACTTCTGATACAATTCTTTATTAAACTGATTAAAAATCAGGCTTCTCTTCGTGGATACCAAAGCGCTGTCCGTATTAGCATTCTCTTTATCCCCGATATACATGATGGACTGACTTTTCTTGTAGACATCGTCCATCATCCGCACGAAGTCCTGTTTATAATTACGATAATCCCGATAGCTCTTGGCAACGATCGGCTTGACATCCTCCAGTGCACTCTCTACAATATTGTGCATGATCTGAATCGGAATCTCTTGTTCTCCCAGCTCATTTACCTTATCTATCACTGTCTGACATATATGACGTTTCTCCTCATCCGTGAACTTCGTCAGGGCACGATATGCACTCTTACCTACGGCATCGATCACCTTCTGGACATTGAAATTTTCCAGACTGCCGTCTTTCTTAATTACTTTTACAACCTTGTCCGGTTTATATTCCAGTCCGAAATTCTCGTCAACTGTATTGTCTGGCCCAAACTTACTGCTCATTCATTTCCCCTCCGTGGTGTTTTGTATAAATGGTATTACCGTACTTCTCAGATTACGCTCATAAAAAATCTACAAAATATAGTGGCGGTTGACATAAAATCACTATATTTTGTGGTTTAGATTAAGTATAAGATAAGAAGCATCTTATGTCAATGACTCTTCTGATTAAAAACCACCAAAAAGGGATATGCCTTTTTGTGACATATCCCAAACTTTACACTATATCCATTTTTTAATAAAAAACTATTGACTTTTGGAAACCGTTATCATACCGGAGCCTGCAATCGCCTCGACTGCCTCCTGAATCGTCTCCACAGGCATTGTCAGGGCAAACCGTACATGTCCGCTCCCCAGCGATCCGAAGCTGCTTCCCGGTGTACACAGCACACCCGTCTTCTCCACCAATTCCATGACAAAATCCACGTCATCCGTATAGCCATCAGGAATCTTCGCCCAGGCAAACATTGTGCCTTCACTGTCTTCCATATGCCATCCGATCTTTCGCAGGCCTCCGCAGAGAGCATCCCTGCGCCGCTGATATTCCATACACTGTTCCTTCACCATGGCGTCCGATCCTGTGAGCGCAGCCACCGCACCATATTGTACCGGCAGATACGTACCATAATCAATCTGGGATCGAAGACGTTTGAAATTAGCCACGATCTCTTTATTCCCCGTCAAAAAGCTCATTCTGGCTCCGGTGTAGTTATATGATTTGGAAAGAGAATAAAATTCCACCGCAATCTTCTTCGCTTCGGGGATCCGCAGAATCGATTTACCAACCCTTCCGTCATAAATAATATCGGAATAAGCGTTGTCATGTATAATGACAATATTATGGTCAATTGCCCATGGGATCAATCTCTCATAGAACGTATCCGGCACCGTCTTACATACCGGATTTAGCGGATAGGAAACAATCATGCATTTGGCACGTGCAAGCAATTTCTCATCCATGCTCTCCAAATCGGGCAAATAGTGATTTTCTTCCGTCAGGTCATAAGTCACCACTTCCGCGCCTGCTAAAGACGGACCGATCCCGAAAATAGGATAGCCCGGATTCGGCACCAGCACCACATCCCCTGTATTGCAGAGAGACAGACATATATGGGCGATTCCTTCCTGGGAACCGTACACGGACATGATCTCATCCTTCTCAAGCTCCACTTCGTAACGCTCCTTATACCGCTTCTGTACGGCTTCAATCAGTTCCGGTATATCGATCAGCGCATACTTATAATTCTCCGGTTTCTTCGCCGCCTCAATCACCGCCTGCATCACATGCTCCGCAGGTGGAAAATCCGGTGTACCTACGGAAAGGTTATAGATTTTTTTACCCTGTTTTTCCGCCTCCGCTTTCTTGTCGTTTAAAACCTGAAATATTCCCGCCTCATAATCTTTCATACGGTCTGCAAATTGTATACTCATGTCTTTTTCCTTTCTGTGTTGCTGTATCCTTTCTACTCCGCAGTGCGCCGATTTAACCCCGCAGCGCACGCTGGGGTACTCTACCCCGCAGTGCGCGCTCGATTCCGCTTCGCTTCATCTCGCTCACGCTGGGGAATTCT
>CAMWXF010000313.1 GCA_947178115.1 uncultured Lachnospiraceae bacterium | reverse complement strand
GCCTTTTTCATTCAAGATTTCTCCGCAAGGAGAAATTTCCTATAAAGTAAAAAAACTGCCGCCCCAAAGGACGGCAGTTCTCATTATACTGTCAACTATTTCTTTATGGATTTCTTATCGGTCACAACCGGCTCTTTCGGGAGCACTACCTTATCCAGCTTCCAGATATCATCCACATACTCCTGAATGGTTCTGTCGGATGTGAACTTGCCGGAGCATGCAACATTTAAGATCGCGCTCTTCGCCCAGCCGCTCTCGTTCTTGTATGCCGCTTCCACCTTCTTCTGTGCCTCGGCATAAGCCTTGAAATCCTTCAGGATAAAGTAGGTATCCGCCTTAGCGGTACTCTGTGTGTTCAACAGAGAATTGTACAGCGGTCTGAACAGATCCGGATCGTTGGGTGCATAAGTACCGTTGATCAACTGCATCAGGACTTTACGCACGTCAGGATCATTGTTGAAGATCTCAGTCGGATGATAGCCGCCGTAGTTCTCATAACGGATAACTTCGTCGGAACTCAAGCCGAAGATAAATGCATTCTCCTCTCCGACCTCTTCCACGATCTCCACGTTAGCACCGTCCATAGTTCCGATGGTCAACGCACCATTCAACATGAACTTCATGTTACCTGTACCGGAAGCCTCCTTACTTGCAGTGGAAATCTGCTCGGATACATCAGCCGCCGCGAAGATGATCTCCGCATTGGATACTCTATAGTTCTCAATAAAGACAACTTTGATCTTGCCGTTAATCGCCGGATCGTTATTTACCACATCAGCTACAGAATTGATCAGCTTGATCGTCAGCTTCGCATTGTGGTAGCCTGCTGCCGCTTTCGCTCCGAAGATAAAGGTTCTCGGATAGAATTCCATATCCGGATGCTCTTTCAACTCATTGTACAGATACATTACATGCAGAATATTCAGAAGCTGACGCTTATATTCATGCAGCCTCTTTACCTGTACATCGAAGATGGAACGAGGGTCAACCTCCACACCGTTATGTTCAAAAATATATTCCGCGAGACGAACCTTGTTCTGATGTTTAATGTCCATGAACTCATGCTGTGCCTTCTCATCGTCCGCGTATATCTTCAGCCTGCCGATCTGCGGCAGGTCGGTGATCCAATCATTACCCACATGTGCCGTAACCCAGTCAGCCAGAAGCGGATTCGCGTGTAACAGGAAACGTCTCTGGGTGATACCATTGGTCTTGTTGTTGAACTTCTCCGGCATCATCTCGTAGAAGTCCTTTAATTCCTGATTCTTTAAGATCTCCGTATGCAGTCTTGCCACACCGTTGACAGAGTAACCTGCCGCAATGGCAAGGTGTGCCATCTTCACCTGTCCGTCGTAAATAATCGCCATCTTGCGCACTTTATCATGATTGCCCGGATATTTCTGCTCGATCTGTGCCACAAATCTGCGGTTGATCTCCTCCACGATCTGGTAAACGCGGGGCAGTAATCTGGAGAAAAGCTCAATAGGCCATTTTTCAAGCGCCTCGGACATAATCGTATGATTGGTATATGCACAGGTCTTAGTCGTTACTTCCCACGCCTCATCCCATGTCAGATAGTGCTCATCCATGAGGATACGCATCAGCTCCGCGATCGCAACCGTAGGATGGGTATCATTTAACTGGAACGTAACCTTCTCATAGAACTTTCTGATATCTTCATGCTTCCTCATATATTTCGCTACGGCTTCCTGTACGGATGCAGAGATGAAGAAGTATTGCTGTTTTAAGCGCAGCTCTTTGCCGGCATAATGGTTATCGTTAGGATATAACACCTCCACGATATTTCTCGCCAGATTCTCCTGTTCTACGGCTCTCTGGTAATCTCCTTTATCAAAAGAATCAAGCTGGAAGCACTCAACAGGCTCCGCATCCCAGATACGAAGCGTATTAACGATACCGTTGCCGTAGCCTACTACGGGCAGATCATAAGGAATGGCACGTACTACCTGATAACCTTCCTGTCTGAAATTACTTCTGCCGTTCTCATCCACATAGACGTTTACATATCCGCCGAATTTGACTTCCTTAGCATATTCCGGTCTTCTCAGCTCAAAAGGATTACCGTCCCTAAGCCAGTTATCCGGCACTTCTACCTGATAACCGTCCCGGATCTCCTGCTTAAACATACCGTAACGATAACGGATACCACAGCCGTAAGCCGCATATCCCAAAGTTGCCAGAGAGTCTAAGAAGCAGGCAGCAAGACGTCCTAAACCGCCGTTTCCGAGCGCCGCGTCGGGTTCCTGATCTTCCACCACGTTAATATCGATGCCCAACTCCTCAAGTGCTTCCGCTACAGCCTTATACGCCTGCAGATTGATAATATTATTGCCGAGGGCACGCCCCATCAGGAACTCCATGGATAAGTAGTATACCATCTTAGGGTCCTGCTTGTCGTACTCCTTCTGTGTCGTCAGCCACTGATCCACGACTGCATCCTTAATCGCATAGGATACCGCCTGGAAAATCTGCTGATCTGTTGCTTCCTCAAGTGTCTTTCTGTAAAGCGTCCTGATATTATACAGAACACTTCTCTTAAAAAGCTCTGTATCAAAGGTTGTTGTTACAGCTTTCTTTGCCATTTGTATGCCTCCTCGTTTGCTCTTGGTTCTGAAAATCAATGTCTGTCTTAACTCCATTCTATTATTATATCTTGTATTTCTGTTTTTGACTATAAGCAATGTGCTTAAATTGTCAGAAATATTAAAGTAAAATATGGGGCTTCTACACTTTTTCTACACTAATCGTAACCTTCTCCCCATTGACATTCCATTCTTTGGCTACTGCCAATGCTTCCTCGGTCACGATCGCTTCCGCCAGCACTTTACCGGAAATCGCCTCTGCATTCTTCTGCACGATCCCAGCCACCTTGTCATTGCCGTTGATAGAGACTTTGATGTGATCCATCACCTCAAAACCTGCATCCTTACGCATGGTCTGGATCTTACTGATCACCTCGTAGACAAAGCCTTCCTCGATCAGCTCTTCGGACAGGTTCGTGTCAAGCACAACAATAACGCTGTTGTCCGCCTCGGACACATAGCCGTCCTTCTGCGCTGTCTCGATGAGCAGATCTTCCTCCGTAAGCGCGATCTCCACG
>CAMWXF010000312.1 GCA_947178115.1 uncultured Lachnospiraceae bacterium | reverse complement strand
TTTACGTATCATGGGTATGACCGATATAGTCAAGATACTTCTGACACAAATGTTATATCTGACACGACTGTCTTCCCCGTAAAAGGGGTATTTGCAGTGATTATTTTCATAAGCGGCATGTGTGGCATGCTGGAATATGACACGGACAAAAGTGAAAAAAGATTTCTGCGGATGGCGCCTAATATGTTGACTTATATAGTCGATATATGGATTTCTACTGTTTTTGTCTCTCTTGCGGTGCTGTTATGTCTGTGGATTTCTGACGGAATCCGGTACGGTAACGGCGTGGAAGGAATAAGCAGGTTTCACGGTCTGCTGTCTGTATGGAGCATGGGTATGTGGGGGAGACAGATTTGGAATCTGTTTCTGTATCAGTGTATTGTCGTGGTCTATTGCGGCATACTGGGAATCATACTCAGAAGACAGGAGGCGGTCGCGGCGGCGATTCCGGTTTTGGCGATGGGAAGTCTTGTATGCGCACCGGTGTTTATCAGGCTGGCAACTTATGTGCCGGTTTTCGGGGTGTTGGAGAAGTTATTTCCGGTGACGTATTATTTGATGCTATAACAGGAGGATAAAGATGAGTAACGTAAAACCTGAGAAAAACATTATGGAGTATGAGACGGTGGCGCTGGATGATGAGAACAGTGCGCTGGTGATTCTGGATCAGACGCTTCTTCCGGGGAAGGCGGAATTGATCAGTCTGCACACCGGGGAAGAGATCTGGGATGCCATATACCTTTTGAAGGTGCGTGGGGCACCGGCAATCGGCGTGGCGGCGGCTTTCGGAATCTATCTGCTGGCGAAGGGGATAGATACACAGGATTATGATGTGTTTTATGAGGAATTCTGTAAGCAGAAGGTTTATCTGAACTCCGCAAGACCTACAGCGGTTAATCTGTCGTGGGCATTAAACAGAATGGAGCAGGTGTGCATAGCGAATCGGGAGCTTCCGGTGTCCGAGATCAAACAGAAGTTAAAAGAAGAGTCCATCGCCATGAAGGAAGAAGATATCCGTGTGTGTAAGGCGATCGGCGAGTACGGACTGACACTGGTGAAACCGGGGGACGGCATTCTGACACACTGTAATGCGGGACAGCTTGCCACTTGCAAATACGGCACGGCTACGGCACCGATCTATCTGGGGCAGGAACAGGGATACAATTTTCATGTTTTTGCGGATGAGACAAGACCCTTATTACAGGGTGCGAGACTGACCTCTTATGAATTATATTCTTCGGGAGTGGATGTGACGCTGATCTGTGACAATATGTCGGCAACCGTTATGAAAAACGGCTGGGTGAATGCAGTGTTCGTAGGCTGTGACCGGGTGGCGGCAAACGGCGATACCGCCAATAAGATCGGCACGTCTGTTGTGGCAACGGTGGCAAAACGCTACAACGTGCCGGTATATATCTGTGCCCCCACATCGACCATCGACATGAATACGCCTACCGGTGCGGATATCACCATTGAGCAGCGGCCGGCCCATGAAGTGACGGATATGTGGTATGAGAAGCCTATGGCGCCTGCCGGTGTCAAAGTCTTTAACCCGGCATTTGACGTGACGGATCATGATCTGATCGCGGGTATCGTGACAGAGTACGGCATCGCGAGGGAGCCGTATACGGAATCACTTAAGGAGATTTTTGCAAAGAAAAAGGATAGTCTGGGAGAATCATGATTCTCCCAGATTGTCCATGAGCAGGAAGATATACTGAAAAGTTTTTTGAGAGTCAACAAAAGTTTTCACTGCTACTGAAAACTTTTTCAAATTCGGCAAAAGTTTTCAGTATAAGTACGCAGAAAATTGAAAGGTACGGTAAACATGAAGTCTTTCGTATCGCGCTTAATTATTGCCCGGTATTATTAACCAAGTACAGGCAGTCTGATCGTGAACGTGGTTCCCTCACCTTCCGTGGAAACCGCGTCGATCTGTCCTGCGTGCTCTAAGACAATAGTGCGGGTAATGGCAAGCCCCAGTCCCTGTCCGCCCTTGTCGCTGCGGGTGGTGTAGGAACGTCGGAAAATATTGGGGAGATCTTTTTCCGGTATGCCGCAGCCGGTATCGGAAACCGTGATATAGGCATAGTCTTCGTCTGCTGTAAGTGAAAGCGTTATCTTACCCTCCGGCGGTGTAAAGTCGGCGGCATTGTATAAGAGGTTTTCCAGTGCACGGAAAAGCTGCTCGCGGTTTGCCATGATCCGGCAGGGGCGCGAGGTAATATTTTCAAGAAAATTTGGTCCGTAAAGTTCAATGATCGGGCGGCAGGTGTGATAAAAATCCGAAAGGAACGTATTGAGCAGCATAGGTTCCATTTTGACAGGAGAGCTTGTCTGGGCGGCTATTTCCTGAATGGATTTAAGGCGCTCGGATAAAATATCACACTGTTCTTCTATGTGAACCATTCTTCGGTGAGTGTCTTCATCCAGCATAATATCATTCAGCCGTATAATCTGCGCCATGTTCGAGAGTGATGTCAGGGGCGATTTCATATCATGTCCCAATTCCGCGATGAGTTGTCCTCTCTCTACGAGAAGCTTTTGCAGATGTTCTGTTTTCTCTTCGACTTCCTCTTGCAAGTGAAGATTAAGTTTTATGTTTTCCGCCGCCATTTCCCTGCTGCGCTGCACCATCAGAACCGCGAAGGCAATCACCATGCAAAACGCGCCGTATTCTTCCGGATAAGCGCCGGCAAACGGTTCATAGTATCCGATGGTCAGAACGCTGTAGAAAAGGCATATGCCATTTGCGGTAGCTGCGGCAAGAATCATTTTAATATGAAGCAGTCCCATAAAACCGCCATAGACGGTCAGGCTGATCAACAAGAACGCCATGATTGCTTTATACCATGAAATGAACGGGCCATACCATAGCACAAGACCGGGAACGGCAGGAAACACAAATAAAGGAGCAATGACAACAATGCCGCAGACGCCTAAAGAAAGAATGTGAAGCGCTTTTTTCAGGCGTTTCAAACCGTCCGGCAAAAATAACAGTAGGGCAATCTGCACGGAAAAGTAAATGCCGGATACAGCGGCAGCGTCTTCTATCGCATAGAGCGTGCGTACAAGCGGCACGCCGAACAATCTTAAGAAGGGATAGCAGATCCGCACTGCAAAGGACAG
>CAMWXF010000311.1 GCA_947178115.1 uncultured Lachnospiraceae bacterium | reverse complement strand
ACGGAACTCACGGCGGCATTGCAGGAGGAGACGGGCTGGGATAAACACATTATTATTACTATGCTTAATCGTATGGAGAAAAAGGAGGCGATTGCGCACCGCAAAGACGGACGAGCGAAAGTGTTCTATCCGATCGTGCCGCAGGGGGAAGTTTCCATGCAGGAGACACGAGGCTTTTTGCAGAAAGTATACCGGGGCAGCCTTGGCATGATGGTCAATGCCATGGTGGAGGATCATGCCCTGTCGAGGGATGAGATACAGGAGTTGTATGATATCCTGGAGCAGGCAAAACGAAGAAAGTAAGGAGTGCGTTAATAAACAGGTCTGCCATAACCATTGCAAATGACAGTATGGTTGCGGACGGTAGGAAGGGTATGGTTATAGGATGAAAGAAATTGTTATAACATCTTCGGTTTTGATACTTAGTATTATGCTGATACGTGTCATATTTAGGGGAAAGATCAGTAGCAGATTGCAGTATGCGCTGTGGTTTCTGGTAGCGCTTCGACTGATCGTTCCGTCATCGGCACAGATTCATATGGCGATCGGTTCCATAGAGGAATTCCGCATTATGGATCTGGTGGAGGCATTGGAAGAGAGATTCGGTGACGTGACGGAGCAGTTGGAGCAGCCGGCGCGATTTACCATGTCGTTTAACAGTCCGTTTGCCGGACAGATGGCGGAGTTTATGCTGGGAGAAGATATGGGTATTCCTTCTTATGCGGCAGATGGCCCCACAAGTGTTTTCTTAGCGGGAAGGATCGGAGCCAGTTGGCTGGATATTCTGCGCGGGATATGGGGTGGCGGTATGGTTGTCGTTGCTTTATGGATGATCATCACGAATATTATTTTTTCCCGCAGGCTGTATAAAGACCGTAAAGAGTTCGTGCTTCCCGAAGAGTTGGAGAGCATATGCTGCGGAAAGCTATCGGGTAGAACGGGGCATGGACGTGCTGCAAAAACAGGGAAAATTAAGTTTTATACAACAGACTATCTGACATCTTCGTGTTTGTACGGACTGCCGGGGCGGGAAGCCATCTATCTGACGCCGGATATTACAGAGGATCAGAACAAACTCCGGCATGTGGTGACTCATGAGATGTGTCATAGAAAGCACGGGGATAGTTTCTGGTCTATTCTCCGCACCATATTGCTGTCTGTTTATTGGATGAATCCGCTTGTGTGGGTGGCCGCGGTGCTATCCAAGCGGGATTGCGAGCTTGCCTGTGATGAAGCGGCGCTTCTGATTCTGGGAGAGGAGGAGCGGATTCCTTACGGGGAGACACTGCTGTCTATTATTAACGGTAAAAATAAGCTGTCTGATATTGCATGCACAGCGACAACGATGAAAGGGAGCGGTAAGAGCGTGAAGGAACGGATCAGATTTATTGCCGAGAAGCCCAGAGTTTTGGGGGCGGCTGTAGTGGCGGTGCTTACCCTGATCATGATAATATCGGTGGCAGCATTTACGAAGCAGCCTTTGTTTGCCGGGCACACATGGGAGGGAGAAATCACTCTCGTTGTGGGAGATATGCAGATCAGCCTGCCGGAGACGATCGCCGGGATCAGCGGTTATGACACGGATGGGGAGGGGAATGACCTGATTATTTATCAGGCCGCATCCGGCAAAGAGGCGGGCAGGTTCCGTGAGCTTTCTTATGAGGAGGCTGTTGCATTGGTAGACAGCGGTAGCAGGATCGTTCCGGTGGGAAATTATGGTTTAAATCCTTACTTGAAATCATACGGTTTTTCAAGGCATTCCTATACGGCCGAGGGATGGACAACGCATGTTTACGAACCGGCGGATGGCATACCGGGCACGGATACCAATGACGATACGACCTATGTGATAGATGATGACGGCAACAGTACAGCGACTCCTGCAGAAGAATCAAGAGATTACCTGCCGAATGAACAGATCACAGCCGAGGAATCAAGAGATTATCTGCCAAATGAACAGATCATAACAACTGAGAATTTGGAGCATATAACGATGCACCAGTATACGCCGGCGGAGGAACAGACATATGGAGCACTGTCACATGAGGATATCTTTTATACAGATGAGCCGGATTCTGTGAATGGCGTGCCGGGTACGGATGTCAATGATGATACGACTTATGTGATAGATGATGACGGCAGCAGTACAGCGATTCCCGCAGAAGAATCGAGAGATTACCTGCCGAATGAACAAATTGCAACAGAAGAATCAAGAGACTATCTTCCCAACGAGCAGATCGTAACAGTGAGCGGGACTGCCGGGGGTTTCCCACAGAAATGTTACGTCTATGTGAAGGCGGATTATTCCGGCATAAAAGAAAAGTACCTAAATGAGATGGAATATATCAACACCGAGCTGGAGACGGCGGCGGAGCAAGGGATCGTGGTTACTGCCGGTCAGAGATTTCGCACTGAGATATGTGCTGCATTGGCCAAAAAAAGAACAGAGTATCTGGGGGATGCGTCTAAAACGAGCGCACTTGTAAATGCGCTGCCGCAGACAGATGGGTTGACCTATAAGGACATTACGCTTCACACACTGGAAACAGAACCGGAAACTGCTTTATCTCTTGATATTCGGTATGAGTTTCCGGCAGAAAATAAAAATATGTATATGACGGATACAGATGCGGATCTTTTGTTTTTTAATGCGGCCATGCTTTTTGCAACGATTAAGAATCTGGACGAATGCAATTTTATTCTGGAGCGGTATGAATCGGGGACAATATCCGGGGAAAAAGGTACCGATGAGGCTGTGAAGCCGGTGTCCACGGGAAGGCTGACCTATAGCAGAACAGAGTTAGAGGAGGCAGTCGGGACATTATGGTCGGATGAAGCGGCAGACAGCGATGAAAGCTATGCCCGGTGGCTGGACGATTTATATTCCCGTGTTGCCGATTATCTGTCATAGTAAAGTTCCTGTCATATTTCGGGTTTGCGAAGCAAAACTTACAAATGATCGAATCTTAATTTTTTCATAAAAAATTAAGATTTATGAAACTTTTTCTTAACTTGTGGACTCTAATATAGAAAGGGGAGTGTACTAGATACAATAGTACACACAGGTGATATACAAAAGAGGGGAAGACGAGTGGGACAGGCACAGAGAAAAAGACAGCAGGGTGTCCGGTATCAGGA
>CAMWXF010000310.1 GCA_947178115.1 uncultured Lachnospiraceae bacterium | reverse complement strand
GTGTACGTCCTTCCATATTTGCAGAGGAACCCATGGGTGACCACTGTCTCTCGCCCGTGAGACGGTTCTTCACCATCGCACAGTCACCGGCTGCATAGACATCCGCTACATTGGTTGCCATCTTATCATCTACCAGAATGGTTCCCTTAAACATCTCAATGCCCGTATCCTGTAAAAATCCTGTATTCGGACGGATACCGATAGAGAGAATCACCACATCTGCCGGAAGCAGTCCTTTATCCGTCTGCACTCCTTCCGCTCTCTCGTCACCCGTCACGCCTTCCAGTTTTGTTGCAGTGAGTACCTTAATGCCCTTTTTCGCAAGATGGCGCACAGCATAATCCGCCATCTCCGAATCAAAACCCGGCATGATCTGTGGCGCCATATCGATCAGAGTCACCGACAGACCCTTTTCCATCAGATTCTCAGCCACTTCCAGACCGATAAATCCGCCGCCCACTACCACGGCACGCTTCACGCCGTCTCTGGCAATATAATCCCTCGTCT
The DNA here is from genome assembly GCA_947178115.1 of uncultured Lachnospiraceae bacterium. GTDB lineage: Bacteria > Bacillota > Clostridia > Lachnospirales > Lachnospiraceae > UBA3282. Next base: position 2,643 of record CAMWXF010000310.1, on the reverse strand, counting down.
CAATCGCATCATCCGGTGTACGCATCACGAAAACACCCGGAAGATTCAAACCCGGAAGAGGCGGAACCACCGGAGAAGCTCCGACAGCCACAATACATGCGTCGTACTCATAAACTTCTTCAGCTCCGGTGCGGATATTCTTCGCCGTAGCCTTCTTCGCCGCCGTGTCAAGTGCCACAACTTCTCTCTGCGGGTAGACCATTGCACCGGTAAGCGCACTGTACTTCTCCGGCGTATTCACAATAAGCTGCTCTTTCTCCGGAATCACTCCGCCTACATAATAAGGCAGCCCGCACCCTGCATAGGAGATATCCTTGCCCTTGGTGACGATCGTCACCTCCGCCTCAGGATTCACCCGCTTAAATTTTGCAGCCGCCTTCGTACCGGCCGCCACGCCGCCGATTACTAATAACCTCATACAATACCTCCTCTTTATACTTATTTTGTAACCCAGACTTAAAAAATAAAATCATTTATGGAGAATGCCTGCTTTTGGCATTCTCTGGCATGTAGCTTTAGATTTTCTTAGGCAGTGTTCTTCAAGTGCCTTAGAAAATCTCTTCCGTATGAAATTTAGAATTTCTTTGTCAGCGTTATTTGCTGGCTTAGAAATTCTTTTCATACTTTTATCATGCCATAAAATAAGAGGAAATGCAATTATCTTACCCTGCATTTCCCCGCTATAACCACATAACTCCTATGGTTTCAACCACATATGACACTAAAGTATTCTCTGAAATATCAATCAGACTCCTCTGCCAGCAGCACTTCCGCCAAATACTTCGCCGCTGGCAAAATCACGTTCTCATCAACACAAAAGGCCGGATGATGAATCGGGTGCCCTATGCCGGTGCCGATCTTCACATAACATCCCGGTATATCCCGGCGCATAGTATCTTTATCTTCATAATATGCAAAATCATCACCGCCCATGGAACTTTCTTCCGGCACGGTCTTCATGTTAGATTTCTCCGCGACCGTCTCACAAATCTGCACCATCCTGCCGTCATTATATGTAGCCGGCGGTCCTCCGACCCACTCAGTCTCCGCTTCCGCACCGTATGCTGTGGCGGTCCGCCCTGCAATTTCCCGCACTCTTTTTTCATACAGAATACGATCTTCCCTGTCCATGGTGCGCACTGTACCTTCCATCTCCGCCTCCGCAGGAATCACGTTCCATGTTGTACCTGACTGTATTCTGGTCACGCTGAGGAGCGCAGGATGAAACGCATTCACGTTACGACTGACAATAGACTGTAGACCCTGTACGATCGCCGAAGATGCCAGAATCGGATCCACACCGTCATCGGGATGTGCGCCATGACATCCCACTCCTTTCACACGGATCACAAAGCGGTCTACCGCCGCCGTCACATATCCTTCCCTGATCCCGATCACACCCACCGCATTGGTAGGGTCTGCGTGAAATCCCCAGATACACTCAACACCGTCCATCACACCGGTCTCCAGAATTTTCAGTGCACCATGAGATTCTTCTTCCGCAGGCTGGAATATAAATTTAACGGTTCCGCACAATTCTTCTTTTCTCTCCTGCAAAAGAATCGCCGCACCGATCCCTGCCGTAATGTGAAAATCATGCCCGCAGGCGTGCATCTTACCCGGTATCTCTGAGCGATATGGCACATCCGCCTCCTCTACGATCGGCAGCGCATCTATGTCACAGCGCAAGGCGATGGTCCGAGTATCTGCCGGTTTTCCCTGCCCCCGCACCACAGCCACCAAACCTGTGTCAAGATCATAGGGCAATATCTCGATTCCCGCTTCTGTGAGCAGTTCCCGTATCTTTGTCGTAGTCTGTACCTCTTCATAGGGCAGTTCCGGGTGCCTGTGAAACCACTCAAAGTTATCTATCAAATATTTCTCCAACTGTTTCTCATCTAATCGGCTCATTTACTCTCTCCCATTATACAGGTTTTCATTCAATCGCAATTCCACGTTTGTCTATCTCCCGCTGTTGGGATCAAGCGCATCTCTTAATGCATCACCGATAAAATTGATTGCCATAACCACCACCACGATCAATAATCCCGGCGGAATCCACAGCCATGGCTGAGTCGTGAGCACCGTAAGCGACTGCGCGCCGTTAAGCATGTTACCAAGGCTCGCCGTGGGTGGCTGCACACCCTGTCCCAGAAAACTCAGCGCCGCTTCATCCAGAATCGACAACGCCAACACCGACGTAGCATAGACCAGAATCGGCGCCACCGTATTCGGAAGAATCTCCGAGAAGAGAATATGTCGAAGGGGCATTCCTGCCACTATATTTCCCTTGACAAAATTGGTCTCCCTCAGATTCAATACATTTCCTCTCACCAGCCTGGCAATCCCCGGCCAATCCACAAAGCCCAGGATCAATATGATATTCCATAATCCCGGTTTAAAAATAGCCGCCGCCACCAACACCAGTAATATATAGGGAAACGACATGACCATATCCGTAAACCGCATGATGATCATATCCGCTACACCGCCGAAATATCCTGCAATCAGACCGAGTATTACACCAATCACCGTCGATATGACTGTTGCCATCACACCGACCAATAAGGATATCCTCGTCGCATATAACAGCCTGCTTAAGACATCCCTTCCGATCTGATCTGTGCCAAGCCAGAAATCTTT
>CAMWXF010000309.1 GCA_947178115.1 uncultured Lachnospiraceae bacterium | reverse complement strand
GCCTGACGCTGTCCTCCGGAAAGAAGTCCGACCTTAGAGGTCAGCCGGTCTTCCAATCCCAGATCTAAAGTCTTAAGTATCCCCATATACCGCTCTTTCTCTTCCTTAGTCACGCCCCACTTTAAAGTGCGCCTTTTACCGCGTCTTGCGGCAAGAGCCATATTTTCCTCTATGGACATAGTCGCCGCCGTACCGGTCATCGGATCCTGAAAAACGCGTCCTAGGAATTTTGCTCTCTTATGCTCAGGCAGGGATGTCACATCCGTACCACCGATGATGATGGAACCGCGGTCCACCGGCCACACACCGGCAATTGCATTAAGCGCAGTGGATTTACCTGCACCGTTACCGCCGATAATGGTCACGAAATCACCGTCCTCAAGCTGCAGATTCAGCCCGTCCAGAGCCGTCTTTTCGTTGATTGTTCCCGGATTGAAAGTTTTATGAATATCTCTTAATTCCAATGCATACGTCTTTGCTCCGTTACTCATTGCCTTGCCACCCCTTTCTTTCCGTACTTACTCTTCAGATAAGGGATCGACAGGAAGATTGCCACGACGATCGCCGAGAACAATTTCATATCATCTGAAGGCATCTTCAGCCACAGTACAAATGCAATTACAATATAGTAAAGCACAGCTCCCAGTATGACGGAAATCATCGTAAAGGCAAAAGCCGATTTTCTTCTCACACAGAACTTGCCGAAGAGTACTTCTCCGATTATCACGGCAGCAAGACCGATGACGATGGCTCCACGCCCCATATTGACATCGGCAGCACCCTGATACTGCGCATACAGACCGCCGCACAAGCCTACCAGACCATTGGAGATCATGAGTGCCAGAACTGTATGAAAATTTGTATTAATTCCCTGCGCCTTCGCCATGCTCATATTGCATCCCGTAGCGCGGATCGCCTGCCCCTGCTCTGTCCCGAAGTAACAGTACATGATCATAACCAGAATAAGACATCCCAAGGTCACTCCGCCGTAGAATTTAAATTTCGTCAGCGCATCTCCCGATATATAGCGAAGGGAAACCACCAGCTTATACTGATCTACATTGATCGCCTGGTTGGATTTACCCATAATATTCAAATTAATGGAATACAATGATATTTGAGTCAGAATACTGGACAAAATACCCGGAATTCCAAGACCCGTATGCAGTAATCCCGTGATCATACCCGCAAGCATACCTACCGCAAAAGACACGATCAATGACACCCACGGATTTACCCCCGCACGAATCAGCATAACTGCCACCGCACCACCCGTTGCCAGCGTTCCGTCCACCGTAAGATCCGGAAAATCAAGAAGTCTGAAAGTAATATAGACGCCCAGTGCCATAATACCCCAGATCAGTCCCTGTGCACATGCCCCCGGCATCGCCCTAAGCAGTGCCAAAGGATTAAGTGATAGTAAAATCATTTTGTAACCTCCGTAAAAAATCCGACCGGACAGTCCGTATTCCATATGTAACAACTGCCCGATCACTGTTCTGCTCTATATAAGGATAAGGGGATGGCAATTGTGTCATCCCCACCCACATCATTATAATAGCCGAAATTATTCAGCAGAGATCGCCTCGTAATCGTCAGGGATCGTAATGCCTAATTGTTCGCAGATAGAAGCATTATACTTCTTCGTAACCTGAGGTGCATATTTTACATCCATTGTAGTGATATCCGCACCGTTTACCAGAATGTCATAAGCCATCTCTCCTGCCGTATAACCGATATCATAGTAGCTGATTGATAAAGTTGCGACACCGCAGCCCGAACAGATACCTTCTTCGCCCGCAATGATCGGTACACCTGCAGGAAGAGCCACATTGTTGACAGCTTCTGTTGCGGCTGCCAGTGTATTATCAGTCGGGATATACAGGACATCACATGACTCGCATGCGCTGGTAACTACAGACTGAATTTCATTGGAATCAGCTGCCGTATACTCCTCGTATGCAATCCCGTCTGCCTCCAGGCATCCTTTGACCACATCTGCCTGATACTTGGAATTTGCTTCCGCAGAACAATATAAAATGCCCACCTTCTGTACATCGGGGAACAGCTCTACCAGCATCTTCTCCTGTTCCTCAAGCGGAGCAAGGTCTGATGTTCCGGATACATTCGTGCCGGTTGCACCGGTCCAGTCAGAAATGTCAAGCGCCGTTGCATAGTCCGTGATGGATGTGCCGAGAATCGGAATCGTGTTGGTCGCCGCCGCTGCAGCCTGTAACGGCGATGTAGCATTGGCAAGAATCAAATCTACGTCGTCTGTGACAAACTGTGTACAGATCGTTGCACAGTTTGTCTGCTCGCCCTGTGCATTCTGAAAACTGATATTTACATTTCCCTCACCTAAGAGATCTGTCAACGCCTGCTCAAATCCACGTGTCGCCTCGTCGAGAGCCGGATGCTCTAATAACTGACAAATACCGATATTATATACCTTATCTGCCGCAGGAGCTTCTGCTCCGTCATCCGTTGCCGCATCTTCTGCTGCGTCCTGTGTCGCACCGTCGTCCGTGGCTGTCGTACTGTCGTCTGTGGATGCTGCATTGTCTGCCGCCGTATTGCCGCTGTCTGATCCACATCCTGCAAGCATGGTGACAGACATTGCCGTTGCCATAAGTAATGCTAATGCTTTCTTTTTCATAATTATCCTCCTAAATTAGTACTCATGCACTTTAAAGTGCTAAAGTGCACTGCTTCCTAAGAAAATATACACGAAAAAGTCGCATTCGTCAACCTAGCCCATGAAATATTCTGAAATATCAATGCTGTTTAAAAGTACAAGTCCATTCTCTTCTTTGCATTCAAGCCAGCTCGCACTGCATCTGCTCCAGCACCTCAGAGAATAGTTAAAGAGTTCTTCCGTACATCTGCAGTGGGGATCATCCTTCTTTAAACGCTTAGCAATACAGTTTTCACACGGAGTATCTCTATGCTGTAACGCCTTATAACATATATCGCCGATCTTGACTTCCGGAGAAGTCATCAACACCTTTTTGTTGATAAAGCTGAGTTCATATGTATCCGGATTTACAATATATACAAAGCTGTCCATATTGTCAAAAATAGCGATCTGCGTAGCGAAATCCTGAAGACGGTCCATAAAACCGATCTGTAAGATATGTGCCTCCAGAATACGCATCAGAGATCGGAG
>CAMWXF010000308.1 GCA_947178115.1 uncultured Lachnospiraceae bacterium | reverse complement strand
GTCGTCTCCGTGGTCATAACATCGATGCCAATACGGAAATCAGTGCTTAAAGCTGCCACACCGGGACCTACGAATTCCATCACTTTATTCTTCACATAGCCATTGCCGAACACCGCACCGATAATGGCAAGCGCCACATCCTGAGGACCCACGCCTTTCACGGGAGTACCGGTCATATAGACACCCACAACGCCCGGCATGTTGATGTCATAAGTCTGGGACAATAACTGCTTCACCAATTCCGGACCGCCCTCGCCCATGGCCATCGTACCAAGCGCACCGTAACGGGTGTGTGAGTCGGAACCTAAGATCATCCTGCCGCCGCCTGCTAACATCTCTCTGGCGTACTGATGAATAACTGCCTGATGAGGAGGCACATAGACACCGCCGTACTTCTTCGCACAAGTCAATCCGAACATGTGGTCATCCTCATTGATCGTACCGCCCACCGCGCACAAAGAGTTATGGCAGTTGGTCAGCACATAAGGAATCGGAAATTTTTGAAGTCCCGAAGCCCTCGCCGTCTGGATGATTCCCACGAAAGTGATATCATGGGACGTCAGTTTATCGAATTTAATCTTTAATTTCTCCATATTGCCGGAGGTATTGTGTTCCTGCAGAATACCGTAAGCCATCGTATTCTTCGCAGCTTCTTCCTTAGATACCTCCCTGCCTGTCCTGCTCTTAATCTGTGCCGCCGCCTCTGCGCCGTCCGGAACGATCTCGGTTCCGTGGAGCAGGTACGCGCCGCCTTCTGATAATTTAATCATACTTTCTCCTCCATTCCGAAGCGTTCTGTGAAACGCTTCGCCCGAAACTTATTATATAAGATATAGTTGAGGCGTGCAAGACGGTAGGGGATTTTTAATATCTTTTCTCATAAATCAAATTCATGGAATAGTGCCGCCTGATACTCAGGATCTTCTAAAGAACGTTTTAGATCGTCCGTCCTGTTCTGCGCCAGCAGCAACTTCGTCAACCTATTGGTACGCTCTATCCCCTGTTGTATCCCCTGCTCAACTCCTTCCATCCGTATCGTTCTCTCATACTTGTCCACATCAAATTCTTCCAGCAACATTCCCAGCACCTCCGACCGATTTGCAAAAGCATCCGACAATTTCAACACACTTTCTTCCGGTGAATCCTTCTCCCCATTATAAAACACAACACATCGGGGCGTTGGCAGTTTAATATATGAACACCCCGTACCAGTTCCTGCCCTATTAAATTAGTATGTAGAACATCTGACAGAAACTGTCTCATCTTCTATTATTCTTCCTCTTCTTTTCCCCAGCTCCATGACTGACAATGGCGCACATACACCCATACCATATCTTCTCTCTCTGAGGATATTATTTCCTCCTGCGTCATGTCGCAACAATATATCCCATATGAACCTGCAAGATTTATTTCCTCCAATACATCTTGTACTTCTCTACTATATTTTTTGCATTCTTCTTCTGACATTCCTTTTGCAATCAAATAAATATGAACCACTGGTGATATTTTTTCCAAATCAATGTTTCCGTTCACTATCTCCTCAACCGTAATAGTGCTGTTGCACTCTTTTCCCATAGCAGTGCTCATCACTCCTCCCGTTCTGGCAATCTTTTCTACCCCTTTCTCTTTCAGGAGCTCCCCAATATACTCCGCATACTCTTCCTCCACGAAATAACCGTAAAAATAATCCTCCTCATAGTCATAGTCTCCCTGATCGTCGTAATACACATAAGCCTTAAACTCACGCCCCGTAATCTCCTCCTCCAGATAATACACATAATACCCTAACGGACCGAACAGACCCGTATGCGTCTTCCACGTAATCCGAAACTGATATCCCGGATACCTTTCCTCGAGGTCTGCGTATAACTGCCGCACCCACTTTACCTCTTTTATCTCAGACGAATATAACATTCCCTCATCATATCTTTTAGCATCTTCTTCCTGATAATCACTTTCCTCTTTTAAGAACTCCCGCTCCCGTTCCGTCATCTCGTAATAAATCAACGTTGGTTTTTCTACGAGCAGTCGAACAATATCAATTACTTTAGGACCAATTTTCAACACCAGTAAAAGCGTGCAAACACCACACACAATAAAAACAATTTTTTCTATATGTTTACCCATGACCGTTCCTCAGCTTCTGTTTTCTCCTATCCCTTCCACATTGCCATCTTCATACTGCAATAACATACCGTCTTTCAAATTGTCAGCAAGATACTTTATCCTCCACAACATACCTCTCATAATACCCATAATCCTCCACCCTGCAATTCACCCGCAGCCGCACTCCGTTTTCCAGATACTCCGTCTCATACACCACCGCATGCTCATTGAGATAAGATACCGCCCTGCCGTCTGTGTAAGGAATGCACAGCGTGCACTCTCTGTAACCGCCGGACAGCTTCTTCTCGATTAGACGGATCAACTCTTCCATACCGATCCGGTTCTTCGCAGACAGATAGATGCTGTGCTCCGACATAATGGGAAGCTGCGACTTCAACTGCTCCGGCTCGATGCCCGCCAGCCCCGGTATGTCGTCCGGCATAACAAGATCGCTCTTATTGTATACATAGAGCATGGGAATGCCGTCCGCTCCGAGTTCCTTCAATGTCTGGTTCGTAACCGCGATCTGCTCCCTGTAGTGCGGATCACTGTAATCTACCACCTGCAGAAGAATATCCGCTTCTCTTGCTTCCTCCAATGTAGAGTGAAAAGCCTCCACCAGATGGTGTGGCAGCTTATGGATAAATCCGACCGTATCCGACAGCAGAAATGCGTGATGGTTTCCGGGCTCGATCTTGCGCACCGTGGTATCCAGTGTGGCGAAAAGCATGTCCTTCTCCATTACTTTCTTCTCTTCCACGTCGATCTCGTCACTTCCGTATAAGTCCAGCATCGCGTTCATCAATGTGGATTTACCGGCGTTGGTATATCCCACCAATGCAACTCTGGGCATACCCGATCCTGCACGGCGCTTGCGCTGTGTCATGCGCTCCCCGCTTACGTCCTTCAGCTCTCTGCGCAGCTCCGTCAGGCGGCGTTCCAACACACGCCTGTCCAGCTCCAGCTTCTTCTCCCCGGCACCCTTATTGCTCAAGGCTCCGCTGCCGCCGCCCTGTCTGCTAAGTGCCGCATGAAGCCCTACCAGCCTGGGCAGCATGTACTGTAGTCTTGCCACCTC
>CAMWXF010000307.1 GCA_947178115.1 uncultured Lachnospiraceae bacterium | reverse complement strand
AGGAGGACATAAACATGATTAAAGAAGCAATTGTAAAAATCGTAAACAAAGAAGACCTCACCTATGATGAGGCGTATGGTGTAATGAACGAAATTATGAGTGGCGAAACTACACCCACACAGAACGCCGCATTCCTCGCGGCGCTTTCCGCCAAGAGTGCAAAAGCCGAGACGACCGATGAGATCGCCGGATGCGCAGCAGCCATGCGGGATCACGCCACCAAGGTAGAAACCGGTATGGATATATTTGAAATCGTGGGAACCGGCGGAGATAACGCCCACAGCTTCAATATTTCCACCACCTCCGCGCTCGTCTGCGCCGCAGGCGGCATGAAGATCGCCAAGCACGGAAACCGCGCGGCTTCCTCACAATGCGGCACGGCAGACTGCCTGGAAGCGCTGGGCGTAAACATCCAGCAAAGCCCTGACAGATGTATCGAGCTGTTAAACGAAGTCGGCATGTGCTTCTTTTTTGCACAAAAATATCACACTTCCATGAAATATGTCGGTGCTATCCGCAAGGAACTGGGCTTCCGCACCGTATTCAACATCCTCGGTCCGCTCACCAATCCCGGCAGCCCAGCAATGCAGCTCCTTGGCGTATATGATGAATATCTGGTGGAGCCGTTGGCGCAGGTGCTGATCAGCCTCGGCGTGAAGCGCGGTATGGTCGTCTACGGTCAGGATAAGCTGGATGAAATTTCCATGAGCGCACCCACAACCGTATGCGAAATGAAAGACGGCTGGTTTAAATCTTATGTGATCACTCCCGAACAATTCGGATTTGAGCGTTGCACCAAAGCTGACCTTGAAGGCGGCACACCGGAAGAAAATGCAAATATCGTTCTTGCTATTCTGAAAGGGGAAAAAGGACATAAGCGCAATGCTGTTTTGATGAATGCGGGTGCGGCACTCTATATCGGCGGTAAAGCCGAGACTATGGAAGACGGAATCCGTCTTGCCGCAGAACTGATTGATTCCGGCAAAGTGCTGGAAACGTTGAATAAATTTATTGAAGTGAGCAACCGGCCTGATGCCGGATAAAAAATCGAGCTACGCTCGATTGCGAGATTTGCTTGCTTAAGCTTCGCAAACTCGAGCCCTGCCAAAAATGCTATTTATGAAGGAGGTACGTCACTCAATGACGATATTAGATCAGCTTGCCGCCCACGCGAGAGAACGTGTAGAGCAGGCAAAAAAAACTGTGCCGCTTGAAACAGTTAAACAGCAGGCTCTTTCACTTACTGAAATATCTGATACCACAAATGTTTCCAATGATATTTCCGTAAACAAAAACAATTATAAACAACAGGTGCGTGATAAGTTCTCTTTTGAACGTGCTTTGCAAAAACCGGGAATCTCCTTTATCTGTGAATGCAAAAAAGCATCGCCCTCCAAAGGTCTGATTGCCCCGGATTTCCCGTATCTGCAGATTGCCAAAGAGTATGAGGCGGCAGGTGCCGACTGTATTTCCGTCCTCACAGAACCAAAATGGTTTCTGGGCAGCGACAGCTATTTAAAAGAAATTGCAGGCACTGTTTCCATTCCTTGTCTGCGCAAAGATTTTACTGTAGATGAATATATGATCTACGAAGCCAGACTGTTAGGCGCCTCATCTGTACTCTTGATCTGCTCCATATTGAGTGAAGCGCAGATCAAGGAATACATCAACATCTGTGATACTCTGGGACTGTCTGCACTTGTGGAAGCCCACGATGATAAAGAAGTACAGATGGCACTGAACGCCGGTGCACGCATCATCGGTGTCAATAACCGCAATCTGAAGGACTTCTCCGTAGATACCGACAATAGCCGCCGACTGCGCGAACTGATTCCGCAGGATGTCCTGTTTGTCTCCGAGAGCGGCGTAAGCACTGCTGACGACGTGAAGAAACTTCGCGAAATCGGCGCAGATGCGGTCCTGATCGGGGAGACGCTGATGAGAGCCACGGATAAAAAAGCAAAACTTAACGAACTGCGTGGCAACTAAGATAAGGGTTAGGAGGCCACTATGACAAAAATCAAACTCTGCGGCTTATCCAGACCTTGTGATATAGAAACCGCAAACAGATTAAGACCGGAGTATATCGGCTTTGTATTTGCCGCAAAAAGTATTCGGTATGTAAGCAGCGAAAAGGCGGCTGAGTTAAAAAAATTGCTTCATCCATCCATTAAGGCTGTGGGTGTATTTGTGCGGGAAAATCCTGAAACTGTCGCCGGACTTTTGAGAAACGGAATTATCGACATGGCGCAGCTTCACGGCAACGAGTCCGAAGAGTATATTGCGCAGCTTCGCACTCTCACCGACAAGCCGCTGATCAAAGCATTCCGCATAGATACCGGGCAGGATGTGGAAACAGCAAATATGAGCACTGCCGATTATGTCTTACTGGATTCCGGTCAGGGCGGAAGCGGCACGGTATTTGACTGGAACTTACTCGAAAAAATCGACCGTCCCTATTTTCTTGCCGGAGGACTTAACGTTGACAATGTCCGTAGTGCCATAGAAAGACTGAATCCCTATGCCGTCGATATCAGTTCCGGCATTGAGACAGCCGGATATAAAGATAGCAGAAAAATGGAAAACTTCGTCCATGCGGTCACGTCATCTTACCGATAATTGTGATCAGCTAAATGAACATCATACGAAAGGAGCATTCTCAAAAATGACAAATCCAAACGGACGCTTCGGCACCCACGGCGGACAGTATATTCCTGAAACGCTGATGAACGCCGTGATTGAATTGGAAGAAGCGTATAACCACTACAAAAACGATCCTGAATTTTACAAAGAACTATCTGAACTTTTTAACGAATACGCGGGCAGACCCTCACGGCTTTACTATGCCGAAAAAATGACCAAAGACTTAGGCGGTGCGAAAATCTATCTCAAGCGCGAAGACCTGAACCACACAGGCGCCCACAAGATCAACAACGTACTCGGTCAGGCACTGCTCGCCAAGAAAATGGGGAAAGCACGTCTGATTGCCGAGACCGGCGCAGGTCAGCATGGCGTTGCCACCGCTACTGCCGCGGCACTTATGGGCATGGAATGTGTCGTGTTTATGGGGGAGGAAGACACTATTCGTCAGGCACTCAATGTATATCGTATGCGCCTGCTCGGAGCCGAGGTGATCCCCGTAAGATCGGGGCCGGGCGCCCTAAACGACGCCGGTTCGGCCGCCG
>CAMWXF010000306.1 GCA_947178115.1 uncultured Lachnospiraceae bacterium | reverse complement strand
ATGGAACAGGGTGTGACAGGAAGAGGAGGATGCGCAGATGGCAACGATTCATTTGAGAATATATGACCTCAGAAAAGCTAATCGGATGAGCCAGAAAGAATTGGCGGATGGAGTCGGCGTTTCCGTCCAAACTGTCAGTAAGTGGGAAAACAATGTATGTATGCCTGATATCACGATGCTGCCGGACATTGCGAAATTTTTCCGGGTGACGGTAGATGAACTCTTGGGATTGTCGCCGCTTGCAGGAGAGGAGTACATACCGGTCGGGAGTGCGGAGAAAGATTATTGGGAGTCCAGACTGAATTATCTGAAAGCAAGCAGACGCTCGATGTGGAATGACGATTACCTTAAGTTTCTGATCGAGCAGGTATGGAAGATTGCTGGACCGGTGGATGTGCTGGACTGCGGCTGTGGGTTTGGATATATGGGTATTATGCTGCTTCCGCTTTTGCCGGAGGGGAGCACTTATACGGGAATTGATTTCAGTACGAACATGCTACGTGAGGGAGAAAAGCTTTTTGCGGAGGAAGGATATGAGGCGGAATTTATATGCGACGATTTTTTACAGCATACTTTTCGGAAACATTATGATATCACGTTAAGTCAATGCGTCATGCGCCATGTGAATGCGCCGCAGGAATTCCTAAGAAAAATGATTGAGCAGACGAAGCCCGGAGGTCTGGTCATAGCGATAGATGTAAACCGTGAACTGGAAAGCGACGGGCTCTATATAGACGGATTGGAATATTCCGAACTCTGTTCCCGCATGGGATTTCGCAAGATGTGGGTGAAAGAGAAAGAATGTCAGGGAAGGGATTACGCTATCGGCATGAGACTGCCGCTCATGATGCGACAGGAAGGACTCATGCAGGTCGATGTCCGAATGAATGACAGGGTCAGATTCGTCTATCCAGAACAGGATAATCATGCGGAAGCAGTAGAGTGCTTTTTGGGTGAAAAGAACTGGCGGCACAGCATTTCGCCGGAGGCGGAGGAAGAAGTCGTACGCGGGTTTATCAATCATGGGATGAACAGGAAGGAAGCTGAAAGCTATTGCCGCAGACAGCGCAAGATTCAGGCTTTTGTGACGGCAAATCAGGATGATTTACAATATCTACATTACCGGGGTCTGTTGATAAGTTATGGATGGAAAAAACATGGGAATAGGTTTTAGATGAAAAGTCAGGCAGAATGATTTATAATTAAGATATCAAGAACGGAGGAATAAGAAAATGGGAATTGTAATTAAAAATGCATTGACAATTTTGCCGCAGGGCGCAGAGGATGTGGTACAGGAAACCAGCATCTACATTGAGCAGGACAAGATTACCGGAATCGGACAGGCACCTGCCGGATTTAGCGAGGACAAGGTGATCGACGGAAAGGACAAATTGGTGATTCCGGGGCTGATCAACTGTCACACGCACTCGTACATGTCCTTTATGCGAAATGTGGCGGACGATCTGTCATTTATGGACTGGCTGTTCGGGACAATCGATCCCATCGAGCAGCAGATGACGGACGAGGATACTTATTGGGGAGCCAATCTGGCGATCATCGAGATGATGAAGAGCGGCACGACCTGCTTTAATGATATGCAGATGAATATCCACCAGACAACAAGAGCGGTCAAAGAGACCGGTATGCGTGCCGTAATCAGCCGCGGACTGGTGGGCAGCGGCAATGACGAGGCGGGGCAGATGAGGCTTCGTCAGGCATATGAAGAGAGGGATGCGGCGAAAGACTGTGATAGATTGTCGTTTGTGTTAGGTCCCCACGCGCCTTATACCTGCGATGAAGATTTCTTGAAGATCGTTGCGGGAGAGGCGAAGAAGAACGGTATGGGGATTCATATTCATCTGTCGGAGAGCGAGAGTGAGATATCCCAGATCAAGGAGAAATACGGCTGCAGTCCGATCGCATTGGCTGAACGCTGCGGATTGTTCGACGTGCCTGCCATCGCGGCACACTGCGTACAGATCGACGAGGCGGATATGGATATTCTGGCAAAGAAAAATGTCAGCGTAGTGACCAATCCGGCGAGCAACATGAAGCTGGGCAACGGTTTCGCACCGATAGCCGGAATGCTGGAAAAAGGAATCAACGTATGTCTCGGCACGGACGGCGCTGCCAGCAATAACTGTCTGAACATGTTCCACGAATTGAGTCTGCTCACGCTGATTCACAAGGGAACAGGCCGCACGCCACAGTGCGTCAGCGCGAAAGAAGGATTCCGTATCGCAACGATCAACGGCGCGAAAGCGCTGGGAATGGAGAAAGAGATCGGAAGCATTGAAGTGGGCAAGAAAGCTGATCTGGCGATTCTTGACTTGAATACGCCATCTCTGACACCCAGAAATAACCTGATCGCAGGATTGTCCTATTCTGCCAACGGTTCAGAGGTGGATACAGTGATTATAGATGGTCAGTTTACCATGGAGAACAGAAAACTTCTGACTATCGATGAGCAGTTAGTGTACCGAAAGATTCAGGAGATTATAGAGAGAATGGGATTGGACAAGAAGGTGTATTAAATTAGAGAGCGGCTGAGAGAACAGCTTAAGAATGAACGATAAAGAGAGCGGCGCCGTGTTGATGAACATGGCGTCGTTTGTGTTATGTCACAGTAAAAAATACCCCTGCTATACAGGAGAGGACATTGAGAAAATGCAAGTTAAGGATACATTTTTAACACTTGAATCACCTTCAAAAAAGGTGTAAAAGGGTTGATATTCAAAAGTGCTCATTTGCAAAGTCCATAAATACTGAGAGTTCGGATTGTGGATTATAGCCGCCAACCCACTTTCGGACCAACACCTCAGAAGAATATGATGGATTATAAAAGTATAAAAAGCGGAATTAAACAGAGCGGTATAAAAAAGACAGAAAATATGTGAGCAATATATTGACAGATTGGTCTATTTACGATAGACTAGACATACAGTCTACTACAAATAGACTGAAAAGAAAAGGCAAATATGTTATACATACCACACCGTCGCTTACAAAACATCAATCACAGGGAAGGAACGCTACATCTATGAAGGAAAACAAACAAGAATACCGGCTCGCGGAGACGGAAGCAAGGTTTGCCGAGCTGATCTGGCAGAAAGAACCGATTTCCTCACCGGAACTCGTTAAATTATGTGAAAAAGAATTTAAATGGAAAAAATCTACTACCTACACTG
>CAMWXF010000305.1 GCA_947178115.1 uncultured Lachnospiraceae bacterium | reverse complement strand
TCTTTATCATTCACCGGATTGACAGCTGTCAATCCGTCGATGCGCACGCCGGTCTTCTCCTTCGCCAGCTCTGCCCGCTCGAAATCGGATTTTCTGGCCGCCTGCTCACGGTATGCACAGATCTCGTCCCAATTCTTTAACTCGTCCTTATACTTGTCAATGATCGGATGCTCCGGAGACACTACCATATAGGTCGCCCCGAACAAGGTATCACATCGTGTCGTATAGATGCGGAGCTTATCCTCCTTGCCCTTGATAGAGAAATCCACCTCGGCACCTGTAGATTTGCCGATCCAGTTCTTCTGGGACACCTTGACACGCTCCACATAGTCCACCGTATCAAGCCCCTCGATCAGCTTATCTGCATACTCTGTGATCTTTAACATCCACTGGCTCTTTACCTTGCGAACGACCTCGGCGCCGCAGCGCTCACACACGCCGTTCACCACTTCCTCGTTGGCAAGACCAACCTTACAGGAAGTACACCAGTTGATGGGCATCTCCGACTTATAGGCAAGCCCCGCCTTAAACAGCTTCAGAAAAATCCACTGTGTCCACTTATAATAGCGCACGTCTGTGGTATTGACTTCCCGCTCCCAGTCAAAGGAATAACCCAGCGAGTGAAGCTGGCCCTTAAAGCGGTCCACGTTGTTCTTCGTCACGATCCTGGGATGAATGTGGTTCTTGATCGCGTAATTCTCCGTAGGAAGTCCGAAAGCATCCCAACCCATGGGATAGAGCACATTGTAGCCCTGCATCCTCCGCTTTCTGGCAACGATATCAAGCGCCGTATAGGGTCTGGGGTGTCCCACGTGCAGTCCCTGTCCCGAAGGATATGGGAACTCCACTAGCGCGTAGTATTTCGGTCTGGAATAATCCTCCGAGGTCTGGAATGCTCTCTCATCGTCCCAGATCTTCTGCCATTTTGTCTCCACTTCTCTGTGATTGTACAATTCTGCCATCTTGTTGACCATACCTTTCCCGCCGCATATGTACGGCTATATCTCACCGCGATTGCGGCCGGTAACTCCTAATTCGACCGCAGTTTTAACGATTTTTCTCATACTCTTCTCATTTTATTATACTCAGAAGATTTGTCAACTGTTTTCTTGCCTTCCACAGCCATTTTAGCCAGTTATAGCGATTCTTTTTCCTTTTTTCACAATACAGGGTCATTGATTTCTCATTTTGGGAAGCGTATAATAAAAAACAGATAACAAATAGGCCAAAATTTTATTAAGGTAAGGAGGGCTATTTCATGAAAATAAAGGTACGGCGATTCAGCATCCGATGGAAAATCCTAATTCCGTCAACAGTTTTGATCGTTGTCATGTGTGCTGTCATAGGATTGAATTCCTATAACCGCATCAAGACCGGCATGATCCAGTTAGGCGTAGAGGAAGCCCAGATGGCGGCTTCCATTGCCGGATTTGTAGTAAACGGCGACACGCTTTCCCAGGTCGGAACAGGATATGAAAATACGGAAGAATACCAAAATAACCTGACCGCTCTAAGGGAGATCCAGAGTCTCTGCGGTATTGCCTATCTTTATACCCTGCATACGAACGACAACAACCGGCTCTATTACGGTATCGACACAGACGACAGCGGCAATCAGAACAAGCCCGGCGATGCGTTTGACGGAGGATTTTCAGAATTTTCAAATGTATTTGCAGGACAGAGCTATGTGCAAGACTACATAGACGAAACTGCAGACGGAAGCCTGATCTCCGCCTATCTCCCAATAAAAGACAGTTCCGGCACGGTGGTCGCCATACTCGGCTGTGACTATGATGCGTCCTATGTGGTCGATCGAATTGAAGGTGCACGCAACAGCATCTTCCAGATCTCCTGCATCTGTCTTATTCTGGCTCTGGTGATCATAAATCTCATTGTAAATCGTATTATGCGGAGTCTGAATAAGGTTGACCGCAAAATTTACGATCTGGTGCACAGTGAAGGTGACCTTACCCAAAAGCTGGATATTACTTCCGGCGATGAACTGGAACTGATCGCCGAAAATGTCAATAAGCTGCTCGAACATATCCGGGAGATCATGCTGAACATCTCCTCCAATTCCACACAGCTGAGTGCATCCACCGGAACCATCGCGGACAGCCTGATCAGCGCGAAGGACAACATCTCGGATATCTCTGCCACCATGGAGGAAATGAGCGCAGCCATGGAAGAAACCAGCGCATCTCTGTATCAGGTCGATGAATCCGTTATGCATATCACGGAGACCATCGGAAGCATTTCCGCAAAAGCATCTTCCGAGCGCGATTCCGCCGCAGAGATTATGGAAAAGGTGCAGTCGATTTATGAATCTGCGCAAACAGACAGAAGTATAGCGTCACAACAGGCCGCAGAAATGTCAAGAAATATGAGTGAGCGCATCGAACGCTCCAAAGCAGTGGAGCAGATTGACACGTTGACCGCAGAAATCATCAATATTACCGACCAGACAAGCCTCCTTGCCCTGAATGCCAGTATCGAGGCTGCAAGAGCCGGTGAAGCAGGAAAAGGTTTTGCCGTCGTAGCCAGTGAAATCGGATCCCTTGCGGATAACTCCGCCCGGGCCGCCGAGGGTATTCAGAAGGTCAGTCAGGAAGTGATCCACGCCGTAAATGAACTGGCCAGTGAGTCGGAACAGATGATTCGATTTATGAACGAAACCGCCATGGCCGGATATGAAAGGCTGCTTGACAATAGCCAGAATTATAAAAACGATGTAGGTCATTTAAGCGAAACCATGAATGATTTCGCCGATGAAAGTATGCAGCTTAATGACAACATCGACAGTATCAAGGAATCTGTAGATGCTGTCAACATCGCTGTTGAAGAAAGCGCCAAAGGCGTTGTCGATGTCACAGCAATGGCCTCCGATATGGCTGTGAGCATGGAAAACATTCAGAATGAAGCCGAAGGCAACCGGGAAATTGCCGGACAGCTTGAAACAGAGGTTGGAAAATTTAAATTGTGATAAAGAGAGATCATCTAAAGATCACTGCTCATTATGGATAATATGGAAAAGCCGTTTTCATCATCACCCCGTTGAAAACAGCTTTTCTTTTTTTCTGTAACTTTTTACCAATTATAAAATATTATCTATGAAGCACTATTTCTATGCTATCATGACACAAATTGATTCCTTATATATAAAATACATCATGCCAAAATGCCATTAAGGAGGAAATCAT
>CAMWXF010000304.1 GCA_947178115.1 uncultured Lachnospiraceae bacterium | reverse complement strand
CGGTTAGCTTTATATGTATTCCTGTAATGACTATCAGGTATTACCTCTGTTGTCACTGGGCGGCAAGGGCGTGATTTCTGTTGTGTCCAACGTAGCGCCGAGGCAGATGCATGAACTCTGTCAGAAATTTTTCGACGGTGATATAGAGGGCAGTATGAAGGAGCAGCTTCGTGTCATTGAATTGTTTGATGCACTGTTTTGTGAGGTGAATCCGATTCCGGTGAAAACAGCGATGAATCTGATGGGCAAGAACGTAGGGCCGCTGCATATGCCGCTGTCCGTGATGGAGCCCGGAAATGTGGAGACGCTTAAGACCGCACTCATCAATTACGGCATTTTATAGAAACAGTTTACAGTGTCTGCCCTAGATTAGTGGCAGACACTTACCAATTAGAGCAGAGGGAGGAGTAACATGACATGACCAGAGTAATTATGCATGGCTGCAACGGCAAAATGGGACAGACCATATCGGGACTGATTGCGGCGGATGAAGAGATAGAGATCGTGGCGGGAGTAGACGCTTACGATGAGGGCAAAAATCCGTACCCCGTATTTTCCATGATTGCGGATTGTGACGTGGCGGCGGACGCGGTCATTGATTTCAGTGCGGCAGCAGCAGTGGACGGACTGCTGGATTATTGTGTGGAGAAGCAGGTGCCCTGTGTTCTCTGTACTACGGGGCTGTCGGAGGCGCAGCTTGCTAAGGTGCGGGAGACGTCGAAGAAGGTGGCAGTCTTAAAGTCGGCGAACATGTCGCTGGGAATTAATATGCTTCTCAAGCTGTTGAAGGAGGCGACCGGGATTCTTGCACCGGCGGGATTCGATATTGAGATTGTGGAGAAGCATCACAACCAGAAAGTGGACGCGCCCAGCGGAACCGCGCTTGCGCTTGCGGATTCCATCAATGAGGAGCTGGACAATGCCTACAATTATGTCTATGATAGAAGTCAGACGAGAGAGAGGAGAGCGCAGAAAGAGATCGGAATCAGCGCGGTCAGAGGCGGCACTATCGTAGGAGATCATGACGTGATCTTTGCGGGGGCGGACGAGGTCGTGACCTTCTCTCACAGAGCATATTCCAAGGCGGTATTTGGCAAGGGTGCGATTCAGGCAGCCAAGTTTATTGCGGGCAGGCCGGCAGGAATGTATGATATGAGTGATGTAATCAATGAGTAAAAGTTGATAATTATAATAGTAAAGCAAAACTCTACCATAATGGGATAGTTGTTGCGGAAAACAGTAATACGGAGGCATTTATGGACGATTTAGAGCTACGATATTTGAAAAGTTTATCCAAGCAATATCCGACGATCGCGGCAGCATCGACAGAGATTATTAATCTGCAGGCAATCTTAAATCTTCCCAAAGGCACAGAACATTTCATGACGGATATTCACGGTGAATATGAGCAGTTCAATCATATTCTGAAGAACGGATCGGGTTCCATTAGACGCACCATTGATGAAGAGTTCGGTAATACGCTGAGCATCAAGGATAAGAAGAGTCTGGCAACGCTGATCTACTACCCGAGAGAGAAGCTTGATCTGGTGCTGCGGGAGGAAGATGAAAGCACGATTGAAGATTGGTATAAGATCACCCTGCACAGGCTTGTGCAGATTACGAAGAGGGTTTCTTCCAAGTATACCCGCTCCAAGGTGCGTAAGGCTCTGCCGAAGGATTTCTCCTATATCATAGAAGAATTAATTACGGAGAAAGCGGAGATACAGGATAAGGAAGCTTACTATAATGAGATCATTCACACGATCATACGCATCGGACGGGCACAGGAGTTTATCATTGCCCTAAGCTATCTGATCCAGCGTCTGGTCATCGACCATCTTCACATCGTGGGAGATATTTATGACAGGGGCCCGGGACCGCATATTATCCTTGATACGCTGTGCGCCTATCATTCCGTGGATGTGCAGTGGGGCAATCATGATATTGTGTGGATGGGAGCTGCCAGCGGACATCTTGCGTGTATCGCCAACGTAATCAGAATGGCTGCCAGATACGGCAATCTGGATACGTTGGAGGAGGGATACGGCATCAATCTGATTCCCCTGGCAACCTTTGCGCTGGAAGCTTACAAAGAGACGGACTGCAGTGCTTTTACCATCAAATATAATACCGACTACGACACGAAAGATTTGAGTCTGGACATGAAGATGCATAAGGCCATAGCTATCATCCAGTTTAAACTGGAGGGGCAGTTGATCATGCGCAGACCTGAGTTCGGCATGCAGGACAGACTGCTGCTCGATAAGATAGATTATGAGAATAAGGCTTTGGTGATCGACGGGGTCTCTTACGCCATGAAAGATGTGGATTTCCCCACAGTCAACAGAGAACGGCCATATGAGCTGACGTCGGAGGAAGAGCAGGTCATGGAGCGTCTCAGACAGGGATTTGTCAAGTGTGAGAAGCTGCAGAAGCATGTCAGATTCCTTTTTTCCAAAGGCGGATTGTACAAGGTGTACAATTCCAATCTGCTCTATCACGGGTGTGTGCCCATGGATGAGAGAGGAGATTTCAGAAAGGTCACTGTGTACGGCGAGGAGTATAGCGGCAAGGCGCTCTATGATGTGCTGGAGCATTATGCCAGGAAGGGTTACTATGCCGATAATAATCTGAAAGAAAAACTGAAAGGCCAGGACATTATCTGGTATATCTGGGCAGGACCTAATTCGCCGGTGTTCGGCAAGGATAAGATGGCGACTTTTGAACGGTATTTTCTGGAAGATAAGGAAATGCACAAGGAGACAAAAAACAGCTACTACAGACTGCTTGATAACGAGATAGTGATCGACAGAATCTTCTGGGAATTCGGTTTAGATGAAAAAGTTTCCCACATTGTCAACGGACATGTGCCGGTGGAACGTAAGAAGGGGGAGTCTCCGATTAAGTGTGGCGGTAAACTGCTTATCATAGACGGCGGTTTCTCCAAAGCGTATCAGGATAAGACGGGAATCGCAGGATATACGCTGGTAGTCAATTCCCACGGCATGCGGCTGGTTGCCCATGAGCCCTTCG
This sequence comes from uncultured Lachnospiraceae bacterium, assembly GCA_947178115.1. Lineage (GTDB taxonomy): Bacteria > Bacillota > Clostridia > Lachnospirales > Lachnospiraceae > UBA3282. The sequence continues at coordinate 181 of CAMWXF010000304.1, read as the reverse complement.
AGTCTACGGAGGCGGCGATCCTGCACGAGTCGGATATCTTCTCGGATTCCGTGATCTTAGAGACCAGCAGTATGCGGCAGAAAATTGCGGATACCGATATCGGTGCGGAACTGCGGGAGAGCATACACCAGTTGGAGGAGCTTCTGCAGGCATACAGAGATGGTACTATTATTGAAAAATA
>CAMWXF010000303.1 GCA_947178115.1 uncultured Lachnospiraceae bacterium | reverse complement strand
CCGCAGGGGGATTTGAGTTTAAGGACGACAATATGCCGTTATCTGCATGGTTCCCGCGGTGTGAATTGTGAACCGGAACAGATTATTATCGGAGCAGGGAATGATTACCTGCTTCTTTTATTGGAAAAAATACTGGGGCGCCACATCCGGGTTGCGATGGAGAATCCGACTTATACAAAAGCGTACAAAATATTTCGATCATGCGCTTATCCGGTATGCTTTATCCCTATGGACGAGAGTGGAATGCGGGTAGACTGTCTGCGGCAGACGGATGCGCAGGTGGCTTATGTGATGCCTTCCCACCAGTATCCTACGGGTGTTTCCATGCCCATCGGCAGGCGGATGGAACTGTTGAAGTGGGCGGCTGAAGCAGAAGACCGCTATCTGATCGAGGATGATTACGACAGTGAATTCCGATATAAAGGAAAACCGCTACCGTCTCTGCAGGCCTCGGACCACAACGGCAGGGTGGTCTATATCGGAACCTTCTCCAAGGCGATAGCGCCCGCGATCCGTATCAGCTATATGGTGCTGCCGTATCCGCTGCTGGAGCGGTATCGCAGGGAGTGCGGTTTCTATTCGTCCACGGTGTCCAGAATCGACCAGACTATTTTAAACGAGTTTATTCAGGACGGTTATTTCGAACGGTATCTGAACAAAATGCGCAAACGGTATCGGGAGAAGCATGATTTGATTCTGAATGAGTTAAAAGCTTTTGAACGGACATTCGACATATCCGGCAGTAATGCGGGACTGCATGTGCTCCTGACGGACAGGCACGGACGAGTGGAAGAAGAACTGGCCGAGGCGGCGGCAAAAGAAAGTGTCAAAGTTTACCGGATGCAGGATTTCAGAATGGGAGAGCATACAGACGATGCGGCAATGCTGATCCTAGGATACGGAGCACTGACGGACGAAGAGATCCGGGAAGGGATTACACGATTAAAAAAAGTCTGGCTGTAGACACAGCCAGGCTTTTCCTCACCTTCTTTTGTATGATATCTGCTTCATCATATCCAGATAGGAGACGGTCTCTTCGTAGAGCATCTCCGGATGGAAAGAATCGTCGTCGAAGTGGGCACACATCAGACCGTTGACAGTGTAGTCCAGCATGGCGTCCAGTTTCTCGAAGGATACCTGATCTACGAAGAGGGAACGGTCCGCCTGATTTTTCAACATAGAGTATACGTCCTGAATGACGCTACGCTGGCTCTCGATCGCCATAAGCGCTTCTTTTACATTCTCGACAGCACAGCGGTCAAGGAACTGCTGCATATAGGGATAGTTCTTCAGAACCTGCATTTTGGCAAATTCGATCTGCTTCCTGATCTCGAAATAATCGTCGGCGGAAGAGGGTACTCCCGTGGTCAATTCCAGCTTCATGAAACGAACGCTGTAATCGTGTAGAAAAGTATAAAGTCCCAGCTTACTGCCGAAATAGTGAAACAAAAGACCTTTGCTGATGCCAGCCTCCGCCACAATATCGTCTGTGCTTGCATGTTTGTAGCCGTTCATGGCAAAGATCTTAAGAGCAGCATTGATCATGCGGTCCTGTTTTTCTTTTTTCAGATCAAAAAATTTATCGTTCATATATTCCCCAATCCTGTTTTGTGCATTACTTTTTTTCTTCGGAAAGTGTTGACTCTATGAGTCGTATTTGAGTATGATAGCACAAAAAAGGACGAGATTCAATGTCTGGAGAAAAACTAGTTTTAAGAAATTTTAAGGGCACAAGATGTTGTGTTCTAAACGGCAACGGCTAAAAAAACATTTATTTTTTGTACATATTCTCTTTTCATTTTGATAAAATAGTATTAATATAGTGATATAACAGACGGTGAAAGGAGAACCCTCATGGCAAAAAAATTTGGTAAGTTTTTAATGGTGACAGCTGCTCTCGGAGCCGTTGCAGCAGGTGCGTATTATTATTTACAAGGTAAAGATGACTTTGTAGATGATGATTTCGATGACGACGATGATTTTGATAACTTTGATGATGATTTGGATGATGACGAGGCGGCGAAGGATACTGACCGCAATTATGTCGATCTGGATCTGGAGAAAGCGGAAGATTTTAAAGAAGGTCTGAACGCTGCCAAGGCTGAAATGACCGACAAGGTCGTGGGTGAGGCGAAAGAAGTGACCGACAAGGTCGTTGGCGCGGCGAAGGAAGCAGCCGATAAGGTTAAGGAAGCCGCTGACAAAGCTGAAGTGAAAGTGGAAGAGTTTTTTGACGATGATGACAGTGACGGGTCCATGGACGCGATGTAATAAGACATAATTATCGGAACATAGGAAAGCCTTGCAGGATTGTCTGCAAGGCTTTTGTTATGACAGAGATTGCGATTTGTCATTTGTTCATCACATACGGCGGATCTGCCGGATACCCGCCCTTTAACTTCTGCATGCCGCGTTCAATGGCATCCTTGGAGTTCTTCCAGTCGGCGTCCTTGTTGCGGTAGTCGAATTTCTCTACCATCCATGCCACATCTTCGGAAAGTCGTGCCATATTCTGTTCCATCAGCGGGAATACCATATCGTAGAACTCTGCTTTCTCCTTGTCGGACAGGCGCGTGTCGGCGCCTTCGCACAGATCGCCGAAATGGTGCAGGCAGAATCCCTTGCTGTTCTTTACCTTCTCACGGAATTCGGGGTCTCTCTTGTACATGACGAAGAAGGTATCCAGATAGCGTTCGTATGTATCGACGTACCGCTTGCAGATGTAGCAGGACTGTTCCTTTTCCGCAGCCCAGATTCCGATAGGGTTCTGGCGTTCGGTCTGCTTTCTAAACTTGTCCTTGAGCGATGTCTTACCGGGTTTGAAGCTCTTAAACTGCTGCTGCATCTCCCGTATGATCTGCATATAGTGCGTCTTCAGAATCCATGCGTTGCCAAGGGTGTTGCCATAGTCGTACATTTTCTTGAAATGATCGCGGCAGAAGCCTGCCAGGTCAGTCTGTTCGCGAACATCGCTCTCCATGTAGGAAGAGCCGGAGCCGAGCACGAAATCCAGCAGATCCTGCTCCACATTGCGCTCAATGAAGCAGAAAGGGCATTCGTCGTTGGCATTCATAGCGTCGTTAAGGGGGATCGTGTATAATTGTTCTTTCATGAAATACCTTCTTTCCCGATTATTATATGGATTCGGTATCGAGTCCATAATGATATTGTACCGCATTCGGGGGAAAGGGTAAATAATAAAATGCGCAGTGCAGT
>CAMWXF010000302.1 GCA_947178115.1 uncultured Lachnospiraceae bacterium | reverse complement strand
CAATGCGGGTGGTACCGCGGATAATCATAACTATCCGTCCCGGAATACAGAAATGTGTTCCGGGACTTTTTGCGCGAATAAGCAGAGGCGGAAGGATTTCGAATCAGGCGTCATGCTTGCATGTAAGCATGATTTGAAAGACTTACGGTGTGCAACGCGAACGAGGAAGACAAAGTCTTCCGAGTCTGCTTATTCGCAGTTCCCTGGGACATGATCATGGAAAAGGAGACCAAGACAATGACAAACAAAAACATCTACAGAGACATAACTTTACAACAGATCAGCGAATCCGACATCGGTAAGGAGATTCGTGTGGCGGGCTGGATTGAGAATATCAGGGATCACGGTGGTGTATCCTTTGTGGACTTGCGCGATATGTACGGCGTACTGCAGGTCGTTATGCGCGATACCACGCTGCTTGACGGATTATCCAGAGAGATGAGTGTATCCATTGAGGGATTGATCGAGCACAGAGATGAGGAGACCTATAACCCCAGAATCCCGACCGGAACGATTGAGCTGGAGGCACATAAGGTTGATGTGTTGGGCAGAGTCTACAAGCAGCTTCCTTTTGAGATCATGACATCCAAAGAGACGAGAGAAGATGTCCGCCTGAAATATCGTTATCTGGATCTGCGCAACCAGAAAGTGAAAGACAACATTATATTCCGTTCTAAAGTGATTGCCTATCTGCGGGAGAAAATGACGGAAATGGGATTTCTGGAGATTCAGACGCCGATCCTGTGCGCTTCTTCACCGGAAGGGGCAAGAGACTATATTGTTCCGTCCAGAAAATATAAAGGTAAATTCTATGCATTGCCGCAGGCACCGCAGCAGTATAAACAGCTTTTGATGGTGTCCGGTTTTGATAAATATTTCCAGATTGCTCCCTGTTTCAGAGATGAAGATGCCAGGGCGGACCGTTCGCCGGGTGAATTCTATCAGCTGGACTTCGAGATGAGTTTTGCCACGCAGGAAGATGTGTTCCGCGCAGGAGAGGAAGTGCTCTCGGCCACCTTTGAGAAATTTGCGCCAGAGGGATATGAAGTCACCAAAGCGCCTTACCCGATCATCAGTTATAAGCAGGCGATGTTAGAGTTCGGCACGGATAAACCGGATCTCAGGAACCCGCTCCGCATTATAGATTTGACAGAATATTTCCAGGCATGCACGTTCAAGCCCTTCCACGGCAGGACAGTTCGGGCGATTAAAGTACATGCGGATATGTCGAAAGGATTTCACGAAAAGCTGTTGAAGTTTGCCACCGATATGGGCATGGGCGGTCTCGGATATCTGGAAGTGGCGGAGGATATGAGTTACAAGGGTCCCATCGACAAGTTTATTCCGGATGAAAAGAAGAGTGAGCTGGCGGACCTTGCGGGACTGGCGGCAGGCGATACGATCTTTTTCATCGCAGATAGGGAGGAAAGGGCGGCATATTATGCGGGACAGATCCGCAACGAGTTAGGACAGAAACTTGACTTATTAGAGAAAAATGCATACCGGTTCTGCTATATCAACGATTTTCCGATGTTTGAACTCGATCCGGATACGAAGCAGATCGGTTTCACCCACAATCCTTTTTCCATGCCGCAGGGTGGTTTAGAGGCTTTGAATACGATGAACCCGTTGGAGGTCCTTGCGTACCAGTATGACATCGTATGTAACGGTGTGGAGTTATCTTCCGGTGCGGTTCGTAACCATGATATGGAGATTATGGTCAAAGCATTCGAGATTGCGGGATATGACGAGGAGACTTTGAAAAATAAATTCGGCGCGCTCTACAATGCATTCCAATTCGGTGCGCCGCCGCATGCCGGAATGGCGCCGGGGGTAGACCGTATGATCATGCTGCTTAAGAACGAGGAGAATATCAGGGAAGTTATCGCATTCCCGATGAGCGGAACCGCGCAGGATCTGATGTGCGGTGCGCCAAACGATGTGACGGAGCAGCAGCTTCGGGAAGTGCATATTAAGATCAGAAGTTAGAAAGGACAAATACAATGGCAAATATCATCAGTGACGAGACAATTGAATATGTGGGCATTCTGGCGAAACTGGAATTGTCTGATGAGGAAAAAGAACAGGCGAAGTCTGATATGGGCAGGATGCTTGATTATATCGACAAGCTGGGCGAGCTGGATACTACCGGAGTAGAGCCTATGTCCCATGTATTTCCGGTGCAGAATGTGTTCCGGGAGGATGTGGTGACGAATGGGGATACGCGGGAAGAGTTGCTGGTTAATGCGCCGGAGCAGAAGGATGGGATGTTTATGGTGCCTAGGACGTTTGAGTGAAATAACCAATTAGCTGTAGGCTGAGAGGGCAGATCGCACAAAATATTCTTTCGCGTCGGGCTTCGGAAAATGGATTTTCTAAATATTCCGGTGAGGCTATGGCGGCGGACGCAACCGACCTCTATGCGCGTCCGTGCGCATTTCGGTCTTTTCGGGTCATCCATGCCCCGAAATTGCTGGGTATTGGACGGAATATTAAGAAAATCTCATTTTCCTACGCAAGGACGGCTTCAAGAATATTTTGTGCAATCTGCTGGTACAGTTTGACTGAAATATTTTAGGTGTATATGAAAAGAAAGGAGAGGGACTCCCTATGAATGTGATAGATATGACGGCGGTTGAACTTTCTGCTGCGATCAGGGCGGGGCAGACCACTGCGGTGGAGGCTACAGAAGCCATGCTTGCCCGCATAGAGGAACAGGATAAGATTTATAACTGCTATGTGACGGTGGACAGGGAAGGTGCGCTGGCACAGGCGAAGGAAGTACAGGCTAAGATTGAGGCGGGGGAATTGACGGGGCCTCTGGCCGGGGTGCCGGTGGCGATCAAGGATAATATGTGTACGGAGGGGGTGCTTACCACATGCTCTTCTAAGATATTGAGCAATTTCGTGCCGACTTACACGGCAGAGGCGGTATTGAATCTTAAGAAAGCGGGAGCCGTGATCTTGGGCAAGACGAACATGGATGAATTCGCCATGGGATCTACCACCGAAACCTCAGCTTACGGCGTGACGAGAAATCCGTGGAATACCGAGCATGTACCAGGGGGATCTTCTGGCGGTTCTGCAGCGGCGGTGGCGGCGGATGAGTGCTATTATGCACTGGGTTCCGATACCGGTGGCTCTATCAGACAGCCGGCTTCCTATTGCGGCATGGTGGGTATGAAACCTACCTACGGTACGGTGTCCCGTTACGGG
>CAMWXF010000301.1 GCA_947178115.1 uncultured Lachnospiraceae bacterium | reverse complement strand
GCATACAATCCAAGTCCCAGATAATCCATTCCCGTTATTTTCGTTTTTCCTTTTTCCGACATGCTTTTACTCCTCCCTTATCCGCCTGAGCGCATTGTTGACTTTCTTCACCTCATGAAATAACGCCGCATAATAGATTACTACGCCAATGGCATAAGGAATACTGAAAGACAGGAACATGTCCCGATACCCATTCTCATGCAGCGGCGCAAAGAATCCCGATATCCATGTAAAAAGCATCACGCCCGCAATCAGCACCAGATACTGTATGATGATCACCAGAAGCAGCGGGTATTTCTGGAACCGGTAATACTCCGACAGCACAAAATGCGCCAGTGCCGCCAGCACAAACATTATCAACAGATTTCCCTGATAATTTCCCCATATTCCCCGCACAAAATATTCAACCGCAAGCTTTCCTAATACAAGCATCGTGTAGATAACACACACCGTAGAGAAAAAATTTTGTTTAGCAATCTTTTTCATGGCACACCTCCTGTATGTGATACAAAGCGTCAAGAAAATTCTTCTTGTATGTTCTGTTTAAGATAATCACCTCATCATTATCCATCACCAGCTTCAGCCGCATGTTCAGGTCCGTATTCACACGCTTCACCCTGTACAAGTTCACAATTGTGTTCTTACTGATCTGCACAAATCCATTGCCGCTAAAGCAGTCCAAAAAATGTTTCATACTGTAATCCAACTGATACACATCGCCTGCCTGATAAGCAAAAAGCTTACGGTCAACCGACTCCAGATAATAGATACTGCCCGGTTGCAGCACGCACACTTCATCTTCCTTTTTCCCTGTAATGCTCTGCAGTGAAGAAAAGAAATTACGGATAACCTCGATCCGTTCCGTCTCTTCCCGATAATGTATATCAACCCGATCCTCCCGCAAAGAAGAATCTCTGCTATAGCTTACGCGCATCTCGTCACCTCTTTTTTACTTTATTGCTTTTATTCCTATATCCTGCATCGCTGTTTCTGATTTGATTCTACCTTTTTTCAAAAAAAGCGCAAGGAATTCCCGCACAAGCTGCAATTTGCACTGCACATCTTGCGATTTACAGCCGCCTGAACTCTGTTCGTAACATGTATTTCCTTAATAATTGTGTAGTTTGTGATTTTTTGAAATATAAGAGATAATTTCCTATAGACGAAAAGATTCTTAATTTCCGGGAAATTCCGCACGGACGGCGGATATTTCCCGGAAATGTCTGACTCAGTATTAATGCAGATAGTTGTGAAGCACTTCTATAAAATGCTCTATGTCAAGCGGTTTCGCAATATGTGCATTCATGCCGCTCTTTAATGCCGTTTCTTTATCTTCCTCCAGCGCATTGGCTGTCATCGCAATAATCGGAAGTGTCTTTACATCCACTCTTTCCAGTGATCTGATCGCGCGCGTCGCCTCATACCCGTTCATGATCGGCATCTGCACATCCATCAGGACCACATCGTAATAATTCTCTTCGGATTTCTGCACCATCTCAACAGCGTCTGTTCCGTCCGGTGCAGTCTCCACGATAAAGCCGCTTTCCGTTAGGATCACTTCCGCAATTTCGCGGTTCATTTCAATATCCTCCACGACAAGTACACGTTTTCCGCTGAAATCGGCTTGTGTCCATACTGCCTCCTGTTTTTCTTCCTTGTCACTGCAATGATTTGCCGCAAGCAGTGCACTCTTCAAATCCGACATAAAGAGAGGTTTTGCACAAAAAGCGGTAATCCCGGCTTCCTTGGCGTCCTCCTCAATATCCGTCCAATCATACGCCGTCAGAACGATAATCGGCATCTCATCTCCCACAACGCTGCGGATCTTCCTAGCCGTCTCAATTCCGCTCATTTCCGGCATCTGCCAGTCAATAATATATGTGTGGAAAGAGTCTCCCTCATCCCGTGCGATCTTTGCCCGGTGTACGGCCTCACGCCCGGAGGTCGTCCATTCCGGCCGCATACCGATCGTCTTTAACATCTTGCTCACGCTGTCACAGACATTGAAATCATCGTCAACAACAAGTGTGCGCAATCCCTCGAGTTCCTTGATCTGCTCCGCATTCTTCTCCACATCCTGCAGCTTCAGCGTCAGATTTACGGTAAAGGTGCTTCCCTTGCCAACCTCACTTTCCACCGTAATCGTACCGTTCATCATCTCAATAATATTCTTGGTAATAGCCATGCCGAGTCCGGTACCCTGAATGCCGCTGCGCGTCGTCGTGCTCTCTCTCTCAAACGGCTCGAAGATGTGCTCCACAAATTCCCGCGACATACCTATTCCGTTATCCTTAATAATAAAAACATAATCGCCGTAGCCATGCTTGAATGTCGTATTCTGCATAATGCGGAAAGACACTGTGCCGCCGGCAGGCGTATATTTGATCGCGTTGCTCATCAGATTGATAAATATCTGATTCAGCTTCAAGGGATCTGCGATTACATCTTCGTTGGTAACTTCAAAGGTATCAATAAACATATCCAGCTGTTTCGCCTTAACCTGCGGCTGTATGATATTCACCAGATTATGCATGAGCTCCGAAATATTGCACTCTTGGTCATGGATCTGCATCTTTCCGCTTTCAATACGGCTCATGTCCAGAATATCATTAATCAGACTGAGCAAATGATTACTGGAGGACAGAACTTTCTGCAGACAGTCGCTGACCTGCTCCTTGTTGTCGATCCTGCTGGCTGCAATCGTTGCAAAGCCAATGATCGCATTCATAGGCGTTCTGATATCGTGGCTCATATTGGACAGGAATGTGGTCTTGGCCTGATTCGCATGCTGCGCCTGCATCAAGGCATCCTGCAATGCCTGCGTCTGCTCACGCTGCCTGATGACCTGTTCCGTGATATCTCTTGACACTACCATCACAATCAGATCACCGGTGATATCATCCTGCGCTATGAAGAATGACTGGCGCACGCACACCTGACCCTCTTCATCTCCCATCCTGCACCAGAAATCGATATCGACCTCTCCTTCTCCCTGTTCATAGCTCTTTTTCAAAAATTCCACATTCGCTGTTCCGGCATAATCCTCCAATGATTCCGGAAGAATAAACTGTTCCCATCTGTCAAAGAACTCGGAAGCTTTACAGGGTGCGCTGAGTCCTGCATGTTCCAGCAGTGAAATCTGTCCCTCATCCGTCACGCGGACGATATCCTGCTCGATCAGATCCTTAGTCAGGTTAAACTCAAAAGTGCAGAAGGAGTTCAATG
>CAMWXF010000300.1 GCA_947178115.1 uncultured Lachnospiraceae bacterium | reverse complement strand
CTGATGTCTCTCTTCGTATAGACTACCAGAAACAGCGGCACGAACAGAAGAATCATCTGCGTTCCGAAGACTCCTGCCAGACCGAATCTGATCTGCAGCAGGCTTCCCACATAGAGCATGAGAAGAACCGTAACAGCCACCACGAACCACACATCGGATACCGTAGGCACGCCTCCCTTCTTCAGATTGCTCCGCCTCTCAAAGAGCTGTAATCCCGCTTTACCGTCAGCAAAAAGAATCGCTTCGCTGTCATATATCTTGCTCAAGAACAAAATCGCTATTACCGCATATGCCACATTGCTTGACAGCACCACCGCGATCGCACCGTAATCGATCTTAAACGCCATCATATTCTTGATCAGCAGGCAGATATTTGCTACCGGAAGCATCGCTATCGTCTGCGTCAGTTCAATATTCGGTATAAAACCGATATAGCCCACGAACATCACGATAAGCATAAGCGGCGTAATATAGTTGTTCGCCTCCTTATAACTCTTGGCAAAAGATGTCACACACATGGTCACCGCGCTGATAAATAAGGAAAAAGCAAACACCGCCAAAATACACACGAAAATTGCCGGAATAAACTTCGCCAGATCAAAGGAGCCCATATCCGTCTGCATATCCAGCATTTGATACATATATAATATGATCACACCCATGGAAAGGATATTCAGAAACGCCGAGACCATTCCGATCACCGCCACTGTTATAAACTTCGAGATAATTAACTGTCTGTTCGTCACCGGAAGCGTCAGGATCGTCTCAAGCGTTCCTCTCTCCCGTTCACCTGCAGTCGTGTCGATGGCGGGATATATCGTTCCCATAAGCAGGCTGATCACAAGCATAAACGGAAGAATAGATCCTATAATGTTTCCGATCGACTGCTCACTGCTGGCAATATCCTGTCTCTCATAAGCAATAGGCTCTAAAATCGCCTGTACGTCCATCCCCTGCTCGGTGATGATCTGTTTCGTCATATCCTCTTTCAATTCATTGAGCGCGTCCATAACGATTCCTGCCGCATATGATGAATTCTCCACGGAAGAAAGGTAATACGCTTCATACTGCACTTTCCCGTCCTTCATCTGCCCTGAGACATATACGTCAATCTCTTCCTCATTCAGAGCCTCTTCGTAATCCGTTATGCTGCCGGCATCTACGATCGTAATCTCATACGATTGTCCGGATGCCTCTTCATCCGCTTCTTCATCGGCGTCCGCTGTTGTTTCCCGGACTGTTTCATCGGCCGTCTGATTCTCCGTTCCGGCGGATTCAGCTCTGTCTTTCTGAAACTCCTCCAGTTTATGTAAGAACCTGCCTTCATCCTCAGCTTCCACGACGATCCTGTAATTCTGCTCCTTCATACTGGACGAAACAAAAACCATAAGCTGCATAACGCCGATAAAAATAAGCGGATATAATATAATCGGCACAACCAGCATCATAATCACTGTCTTCTTGTCCCTGAAAACATCCAGCATCTCCTTTTTCACTAATGTCTGTATTATTCTCGTGCTCATCTGCGCACCCTCCTCTTTCCTGCTTCCTCTTTTCCCGAATCACACATATCGGACTCCAGTCCGCCGTTTTCGTCAATCAGCCCTGCAAATATGTCTCTTAAGCTGTCGCGTCCTGTCTGCATTCTCAATTCTGCCGGCGTACCTTCTCCGATAATCCTTCCCTGATGAATCATAATGATCCTGTCACACAGATACTCTGCTTCTTCCATATAATGTGTGGAATAGAGAACTGTCTTTCCCTTTTCCCGCTCGCCTTTCATAAAATCAACGATCGCCGCACTGCTGATAATATCCAGCCCCAACGTCGGTTCATCAAAAATATAGACTTGCGGGTCGTGCACGAGACATCTCGCAATCGAGGCCCGCTGTGTCTGACCCGTGGATAATTTCTCTATCCTGTTATCCAAGAAAGATTCCATGGAAAGCACTTCGCTGATCTCATCGATCCTGCGCTTCGTATCTTCCTCCGCTATGCCGTAAAGCACTCCGAGCATTTGCAGTAATTCTCTTGTCGAGAGCCGCCCGTAAAGTTTGGTGTTGTTGGACAGGTATCCGATATGCCTTTTGACCTCGATATCATCTGTTAATTCCTCCTCCCCGATACGGACGCTCACCATACCGCTTGTGGGTTTCATCAGCTTAGACATCATACGAAGAAGCGTCGTCTTTCCCGCGCCGTTCGGCCCCAGTATTCCGACGATTTCTCCTTCCCGCACAGACAGCGAAATACCGTCCACCGCATTAAATTCACTCTTTTTATTTTTCTTCTCATTCCTGATAAATGTCTTTACCAGATTGTCCGCTGTAATCATTCTGCAACGTTCCCCTTTCCTATATCGATTTCATGAGTCTCAGATCGTCAAACGTTATTATCATTTGACCGATATGCTCATTTGTCTTTCTCTTCATCCTCAGTCTCGTCCTCAAGCCTGTTTTCTCTCCACTTATATATGAAAAGCGCTATTGACAGCAGTATAAAGCAACCCGCAAATGTATATATTCCGACAAAAAACCCTACCGCTGCCCCTGCCGCTGCCATCTGATATTCACGGTAACTAATGATAAAACGAATGACTCCGCTTATCACGCCCGCAATCAGACTTGTACACAGATTTACCTTCCATGTCGGCGCAAGTTTTCTGTCCCAGATCCCATTGATAACGCATCCGATCACGATATAGAATGCCAGACACATAAATACGATAAATTCACCTTTAATTTCATTTGCGCAATCCGGTCCGTAATACATGATCTGCGCCATAATCGCTATAACCAATCCCCAGAAAGCAAGCCAGCAGCCGTTATGCTCAATCCGGAGCATTTTCTGTTCCTGCATCTCATCCAGCTTGTTTTTCCACTTCTTCATAATATATCTCACCTGTTCCTTTCCTGCCTCAGATCCCTGTTTCTTCTTTCATCTGATTTCTATTAGGACTTCACATTTCCCGTTCATTCCATACTTCTGCTTTTCTGCCACCTGCGCAGTTATTCGGGTGTCTCATCCTCCCAAAACAACTCATCAAGACTCTTGCCCAATACGCGGCATATGGCCCGGCACAATTTAATCGTCGGATTATATTCTCCCTGTTCAATGGCATTCATCGTCTGCCTCGATATCCCCACAGCCTCCGCAAGCGCCTTCTGCGTCATATCCTTCTCGGCTCTCGCCACCTTGATCGGTATATTTCTTGCCATCCGCTCACCTC
>CAMWXF010000299.1 GCA_947178115.1 uncultured Lachnospiraceae bacterium | reverse complement strand
TGCTCTGCCGTACAACTTCGTCATATCCAGAATGCGCTCCGCCAGCTCATCCGTAAACTGCCCCGGCAGCATTCTCCACTTCCAGTTGATGCCCAGCGTGGACGGAATATTGATTCTCGCCTCAGCGCCCAGCCCCAGATAGTCCTGCATCGGAATGATACAGGTATCGGACACGCTCGCCATTGCCGCTCTGATGAACTCCCATTGAATATCTTTATTGGAACGTATGTTCAAATATTTCTTTGCAAAAGCCTTATCCCTGCGATTCAGCTGTCCGTACCAGCCAAGTGTCGTGTCATTGTCATGAGTTCCCGTATAAACAATGCTGTTCGCCGTATAATTTTGGGGCAGATAATCGCTCTCTTCCCTCGAATCAAAAGCAAATTGCAAAATCTTCATGCCCGGATAGCCGGTCCTTTTCACCAGTTTAATGACTGATTTGGTCAAAAATCCGAGATCCTCTGCAATCACGGCCTTTTCGCCCAGCTTTGCCTTCATCGTCTTAAAAATTTCATAACCCGGCCCCTTCTCCCAATGTCCGAACTCTGCCGTTTCGTCACCGAAAGGAATCGAATAATACTCATCAAACCCGCGAAAATGATCGATACGCACCACATCATAAAGTTCATAACAGTATGATATCCGCTTCATCCACCACGCATACTCTGTTTCCTTGTGGTAATCCCAGCGATACAGCGGATTCCCCCACAACTGTCCCGTCGCCGAAAATGCATCCGGCGGGCAGCCCGCCACAGCCATCGGAGTCAGCGTATCATCCAGTTGGAATAACTCCGGATTCGCCCATGTATCCGCGCTGTCGAAAGCCACATAGATCGGAATATCGCCAATAATCTGTATATTCTTGCTGTTCGCATATTCTTTTAACGCAAACCACTGCTTTGCGAACAAATACTGCTGGAACTGATAGAATACCACTTCCTCGGCATATTTCTCACGATAATGCTTCATCGCCGCACTCATACGCAGCTTGATATCCTCGTCCCACTCGCTCCAGCTTCTCCCGTCAAAGGAATTTTTTACAGCCATATAGAGCGCGTAATCATCCAGCCAATAACTGTTATCCTGCACATATTTCTGAAAATCCGCCTCTTTCTCAATATGGCTGTTGTGAAAAGCGGTCTTAAGCACCTTAAATCTGGACAGATATATTTTCTCATAATCAATATATTCGTCATTATCGCCGAAATCGCACTGATCGCAGTCCGCTTCAGTCAGATATCCGTCCTCGATCAATGTCTCCAGATCAATATAGTAAGGATTTCCCGCAAAAGTCGAAAAAGACTGGTAAGGCGAATCCCCATATCCTGTCGGTCCAAGCGGCAGGATCTGCCAGTAAGACTGCCCTGCTTTCTCTAATGAATCGATAAAAGTATATGCCTGTTTAGAAAAAGTACCGATCCCGTACTTCGACGGAATGGAAGATACAGGCAGTAATATCCCGCTTTTTCTCATGGTTCAAAATCCTTTCGTGCATTTAGTTTACATAACGCATAATTTTCTATCCTAATATATGGAAACTACCTTTTTATTTTACACTTTCCCGTACAATCTATCAAGGAAATATTATTTTTTTATCCTTTCACCGCTCCCGCTAATACACCTTCGATGATATACTTCTGGCAGACGATATAGAAGATCACGATGGGCAGGATAGCAAGCACGAGCACCGCCATCATGGCACCCCAGTCGATCTGTCCGTGACTCTGTTTCAGATATTGTACCGCGATTGGAATCGTCTTATATCTGTTGATATTCAACACCAGACTGGGCAGCAGATAGTCATTCCAAATCCACATAGCCTGTAAGATCGCCACCGTAACTACTGTCGGTTTCAGAATCGGAAATACCACCAGGAAAAATGTCTGGACCGGAGTACATCCGTCAATCATTGCCGCCTCTTCGATTTCCAGCGCAATTCCCTTCACAAATCCCGTAAACATAAACACTGCCAATCCTGCGCCGAATCCCAGATAAACAACGATGATACCTACCGGATTGGACAGATGCAGCATGTTTGCGAACTTGGACAGCGTAAACATGACCATCTGGAACGGTACGATCATGGAAAACAGACACATCGTGTACATAAATTTAGAAAATACAGAATGTACCCTGACAATATACCATGCACACATGGAACAGCACAGGATGATTGCCATTACTGAAAATACCGTGATAAACAGCGAATTCCCGAAACATGAGAAGAAGTTTGTCGCCTTTAAGCCGTTCTTATAGTTAAGCGTTCCGCAGAAAATCTGCTTGGCGCCCGCCATAAATTTATCCCATCCGTCGGAGAGAGGCTTGGAACTGAAGCCGAAGGGATAACGGAAAATAAATGCTTTTCTCTTAAAAGAGTTCAGCAGCACGACCAGCATCGGGGAAATCCACAAAATACTGATCACGGCAAATAAAACTGAAAGAATACCGCCGTGCCTAGCTCTTCTTACTGCACTGACCTGTTCTTTATTCTTTGCCATTAGTCCACAACCTCCTTACTCGTCGTCAATTTATTCTGTATAATTGCGATGATCGCTACCAGAATAAAGAAGATAACCGCTTTCGCCTGTCCTACGCCCTGCCATCCTGTCGTACCGTACATTGTATCATATATATTAAGTGCCAGAAGCTGTGACGACTTACCCGGATTACCGCCGGTGAGCGCCAGGTTCTGGTCAAACAGCTTGAAACCGTTTGTCAACGTCAGGAAACTGCAGATCGTGATCGTGGGCATTAACATCGGAAGCGTCACGTTGCAAAGCATCTGCCATGCGTTCGCGCCGTCGATCTTGGCCGCCTCAATCAATTCTCCCGGAATATTCTGAATGCCGGCTATGTAAATAATCATCATATAACCGATCTGCTGCCAGCACACGACGATGATCAGTCCCCAGAATGCGTACCACTGAGAGTACACGATCGTCTTGGAAAAATTCTGCAACACCGCATTGAAAATCATCAGCCAGATATAACTGAGTACGATACCACCAATCAGGTTCGGCAGGAAAAATGCCGTACGGAACAGGTTTGTTCCTTTAATGCCCTTGGTGAGCGCCATACCGATTCCGAACGCCACTACATTGATGACGAGCACCGACACAACTGTAAACAGCGCCGTATACCATATGGAATGCAGGAAAGACGTGTCCAGTTTACCGTTGACCACAAAGATTCTTGTATAGTTCTGAAATCCGACCCACGACCAGTCCACAA
>CAMWXF010000298.1 GCA_947178115.1 uncultured Lachnospiraceae bacterium | reverse complement strand
GCACTTAGCGAGGTTTCTCACGAGCTTAGTGTCTGCTGCGCTGTGAAAGGAGCGAGAGCGCGGCTCCGTAGATATTAACGTTCCTCTGCGCGTCCGTCTTAGATACCCCCATAAACGTAAACACAGGTTCGCCGCCTGCAATTGCCCGCGAATTTTTCCTTTCTATTTTCATTAGCCTGTGATACAATAGCAATGTACGGCGTAAAAAGCAATGTCCGCTGCCTATGGCAGCAGCACATTCATTCTACTGCGCCGCGAGGAGTATCTATGAGTGAGAAAGAGAAGAACGTAACAGAGGAAATAACAGAAGAAGCGGCACAGAAAGAGACCGTTTCTAGAAATTTTATCGAGCAGATCATTGATCAGGATCTGGCAGAAGGTGTCTATGATACCGTCAATACCAGATTTCCGCCTGAACCGAACGGTTATCTGCATATCGGTCATGCCAAGAGTATTCTGCTGAATTCAGGACTGGCCAAGCAGTACGGCGGTAAGTTTAATCTGCGCTTTGATGACACTAACCCCACGAAAGAGAAGACCGAGTTCGTGGAATCTATCAAGGAAGATGTAAGGTGGCTCGGCGCGAATTTCGAGGACAGACTTTTCTTTGCTTCCGATTATTTTGAACAGATGTATGAGGGTGCAGTGAAGCTGATCCGCAAGGGCAGGGCATATGTGTCCGATCTGACGGCGGAACAGATGAGAGAGTACCGCGGGACATTGACTGAGCCGGGTAAGGATGACCCTAACCGGGACAGGAGTGTGGAAGAGAATCTGCGCCTGTTTGAGGAGATGAAGGAAGGCAGATACGCTGACGGTGAGAAGACGCTGCGGGCCAAGATCGATATGGCATCGCCGAACATCAACATGCGGGACCCGATCCTGTATCGCGTGGCACATCTGACGCACCATAACACCGGCGACCGGTGGTGTATCTACCCCATGTATGATTATGCACATCCGATCGAGGATGCCATTGAGGGGATCACTCATTCCATCTGTACACTGGAATTTGAAGATCACAGACCGTTGTACAACTGGGTGGTGGAGGAGACCGAACTTTGGGAGAAATATCCGCCCAGGCAGATTGAGTTTGCAAAAATGTATTTGACCAATGTAGTCACCGGTAAGAGATATATCAAGAAATTAGTGGAGGACGGCATTGTGGACGGTTGGGATGATCCCCGTCTTGTGTCCATTGCGGCGCTTCGAAGAAGAGGTTTCACGCCGGAGTCCATTCAGCTGTTCGTGGATCTGTGCGGTGTGTCCAAGGCCAATTCCTCCGCGGAATATTCCATGCTGGAATATTGTATCAGAGAGGATCTGAAGATGAAACGTGCCCGCGTCATGGCAGCGCTCGATCCTGTGAAGCTGGTGATCGATAACTACCCGGAGGGGCAGGTCGAGATGTTAGAGGTGGTCAACAATCCGGAGAATGAGGCTCTCGGCAAGAGAGAAGTTCCTTTTTCAGGAGAATTGTATATAGATCGGGAAGATTTCATGGAGGAACCGCCGAAGAAATATTTCAGACTGTTTCCCGGCAATGAAGTACGTCTCATGAGCGCGTATTTCGTGAAATGTGTCGGGTATGAGAAAGACGATGACGGCAGAGTGACGGTGGTACACTGTACCTATGATCCGGCATCCAAGGGTGGCAACAGCCCTGACGGACGTAAGGTGAAGGGCACGATCCACTGGGTATCTGCAGCACATGCGGTTAAAGCGGAAGTCAGACTCTATGAGAACATCATTGATGAGGAAAAGGGGGTCTACAACGAGGACGGCAGTCTGAACTTAAATCCCGACTCGCTGACGGTGTTGAAGGAGTGCTATATCGAGCCTTCCGTAAAAGATGCCAAGGCTTATGACAGTTTCCAGTTTGTCAGACAGGGATTCTTCTGTGTGGATTGTAAGGATTCAGGACCGGACGGTCTTGTATTCAACAGAATTGTGTCTCTAAAGAGTTCTTATGTATTGCCGAAAAAGTAAAAATATGAGAGAATAAAAAAAGCGAGCAAGTTCGCTTCCGAGATTTGCTTCGCAAACTCGAGGTATGCTGAGAAATCTCTTTATAGCATACGGAGTAAATTTATATAGCAATTGTGACAGTTATAATTGGGAGGTTATACAATGGCAGGATTATTGTCGGGGTTAGAGCAGTTTGGCTTGAGTAACCTGGAGAACATGGATGTGTATGAAGCGCCAAAGAAAGAGGAGAAGGGGGTCGACGGCAAAAGCGAGCAGACTGTGCAGGAACAGGATTTTCTGTTTGATAAGTCTTTTAAGTGCCCGATTTGTGACAAGGAGTTTAAGGCGAGAACGGTTAGGATCGGTAAAGCGAAGTTAGCGGGAAGCGATCTTGATTTAAGACCGCGCTATGAGCAGATCGATCTGCTTAAATACGATATTATCTTGTGCCCGCACTGCGGATATGCGGCGCTCAGCAGATTCTTTAAGTTTGTGACGGCTCCGCAGGCGAAGAACATTAAGAAGACGATTTCCGCCACCTTCAAACCGCAGAAAGAGACGAAAGAGATTTACACATACGACGAAGCGTTGGAGCGCTACAAACTGACGCTTGCGAATGCGATTGTAAAACAGACGAGAGCCAGCGAGAAGGCATATATCTGTCTGAAGACCGCATGGCTTCTTCGCGGTAAGGCGGAGCATCTTGATAAGAATCTGCCGGATTATGAGGAGCAGAAGAAGCAGTGTGAGGAGGAGGAGAACGAATTCTTACGAAATGCATTGGAAGGTTTCCTTGCGGCGAGACAGACCGAGGCCTTCCCGATGTGCGGCATGGATGAGCCCACCGTGGATTATTTGATCGCGGTTACGGCGATGCGGTTTGAACAGTATGATGTGTCCAGCCGTCTGATTACGGGCATTCTCCAGTCTCCTACGGCGAATCCCCGTATGAAGGATAAGGCGAGAGACATCAAAGAGATGTTGATGAAGAAGATTAAGGAAAAGAATGCCGCAAGAAAATAGAACATGAAAGAATTACCGATTCATATTCAGCTACATCCGGAAAACAGCAAAACACTATATGAACAAATCTATGAGTATATTCGGGAAGAGATCAAGGCCGGCAGCCTGTTGCAGAATGAGAAGCTGCCCTCCGCGAGATTTCTGGCGGATTACCTGCAGGTATCGCGGACAACGGTAGATATGGCCTATGACCAGCTTGTCTCCGAGGGATATCTGGAAGCGAGACCACGCAAAGGGTATTTTG
>CAMWXF010000297.1 GCA_947178115.1 uncultured Lachnospiraceae bacterium | reverse complement strand
CCCGTCACCGGGATATGATATAATTTGCTGTAGGCATGCGCCATCAGTTCATTGGATTTCTTCGTGGCCGCATACAGGCTTACCGGACCGTCCACTTTATCTTCCGTGGAAAAGGGAACCTTCTCATTGCCGCCGTAGACGGAACTGGAAGACGCATAGACAAGATGCTCCACCGGAAAATACCGACATCCTTCCAGAATGTGGAAAAAACCCATCATGTTGGACTGCATATAGGCATCCGGATTGTCTATGCTGTAACGCACGCCGGCCTGCGCTCCCAGATTGACTACCACGTGCGGCGCGTATTCCTGAAACAGGCGAAACACATCCCCCTTATCACTCAAATCTCCTTTGATAAAGGTATAATTCTCATGCTGCCGCAGAATCGACAGCCTGTCCTTCTTAAGCTGCACGTCATAATAATCATTGAGATTGTCAAAGCCAATCACCCTCGCCCCTTTATCCAAAAGGCTATTGGATAAATGGAAACCGATAAATCCGGCTCCGCCGGTCACTAAATAGGTTTTGTTGATGTCTAAGGAATTCATCTCTCCTCCATTCCCGAATGCACATACAGGTAAAGGTAAACTATGCACATAAGCACTGTTATCGCCCGATGCTGTAATACTCTACACCCGCATTTTTCATTTTCTCCAGATTATAAAGGTTACGTCCGTCATACACGAGCGGAATCTGCATCAATTCTTTGAAAGTCTCCGGTGCAATCGTTTTGATCTCTTCCCATTCCGTAAAAATAAAACAAATATTGGCATTTTTCAACGCTTCTTCCGGTTTGGATACATATTGAATCGTACCCTTTCCGTTCTCGCCCTCCGGATATCTTGCCCGAAAATGATCGGCAGCAACAGGATCATAGGCATAGATATCGGCTCCGCCATCCAGCAAAAGCTGCACATTATCTAGGGAGGGAGCTTCTCGCAGATCGTCGGTTCCAGCCTTAAAAGCCAACCCTAAGACCGCCACCTTCAAATTCTGAAAAGTAATCATTCTGTTACTCGCCTTATGGAACAGCTTTGTCTTCTGCTCTGCGTTCACATCTACCGCCGCCTCCACGGTACGCAGCTTGTACCCGTTCTGCCTAGCAAGATACTTCAACGCTTTCGTATCTTTCGGAAAACAGCTTCCGCCATAGCCTACACCCGCATTTAAAAATCTGGAGCCGATTCTGGCATCGTAACTCATACCTCTGGCCACGGCATCGATATCTGCACCTACCAGTTCGCACAGATTGGCAATGTCATTCATATAAGAAATCTTGAGTGCCAGGAAATCATTGCAGGCATATTTGATCATCTCCGCGGAGCGCCTGTCTACAGATACAATCGGCAGCTCGAAAGGCTCATAGATCTTCTTCAATATGGCCTCCGCCTCTTTGCTCTCCGTTCCGATAATAATCCTTGCCGCATGCAGTGTATCATGCACCGCGGAACCTTGCGCCAGAAATTCCGGATTAGACGCCACTTCAACCTTTACGTCTCTGATCAGGAAGTCTCTGATAAACTGCTCCACCTTGTCATTGGTTCCCACCGGAACGGTAGATTTCACGACCACAAGACAGTCCCGTTCCACCGATTCCGCGATCTGTCTCGACACCGTCGCAATATAACTTAAGTTAGCGGAACCGTCCGGCTGTTCCGGCGTTCCCACACCGATGAAAATTGCATCCACATCCCTGTAAGCGCTCCGATAGTCGGTCGTGTAATGCAGTCTGCCGGTGGCATTATTCTTCTGCATCAGCTCTTCCAGCCCTTCTTCATAGATGGGAGAAACTCCGGACTCCATCATCTGTACTTTCTTCTCATCCACATCCACACAGGTAACATCATGTCCCTTCTCCGCGAAGCATACACCCGCTACCAGCCCAACATATCCCGTTCCCGCAACTGCAATTTTCATGATCCTGTTCTCCTTATCCTGCAACTTTTTCTTTTATGATACTGCCTAATTCTAATGATTCTGCTTTATTCTTGTGGTACTGCTATGTTTTTATCATGCCGCCTTGTTCTTATACAACACTTCTTTTTACTCACAGCTTTTCTCTGCTGATCAGTTTTTTCATCTTCCGTACGCCTCTTTCAAAGAGCGACGGGCCGTGATATTTCTTCGCCTTCTCTTCGTCAAACAAGTCCTTCAGATCCGGCTGGCTGTCCACATAATCCCACCAGATTCCGCCGAGATTCGTATCATAGCGCTTCCACGGCTTATCTCCTGCATAGTGAAGAATCGCCGGATGAGCCATTGCCTCCTCACACTCCTGCCGCGTAAATATCGCTTCACTTACAAATCTGTCATAATCCTTCTGTTCCAGATAAGCAAGCCGGTTATATCTGGGCGGGAGATATCGGATCGCACCCTGACAGGTAATGTTCAGAATATCCTGATCCTGATAGTATAACTTCTCTTTCACCCACTCATTCCATGCCTTTTCCAGGTTCCTACTGCGTATCTCATAAAGATTCAGTAACGTCACTCCGGCATTAATATATCTTCCCCGCATCCCTTCCAGATGATTCCAGTAGGACCTGTCACTGTTCCACTCCCACTTATCGGAGAGATTCACCGCGCCCTTTACCGCCGCCAGCACACAGTCCGTCATATCAGTCTGCCATATTTCCAGCAAATGATCCTGAAACAATACATCTACATCCGCGTAGATCAGCCTGTCCACCTCCGGCAAAAGTCTGTGCAGCATCAGGCGAAGATAAGTGCCTGTCGATATCCCTCTGACCTCATATGCATCATGGTAGAGATTCTCCACCGCCTTCATCGTCAGGGATGATTCCACGTCTCTGACCCGGACAATCTGCCTAAGCGATTCCTCTATATAAGCCGCCTTAGGCGTGCATACACAATAAATGTGATAATGCGCCTCATCCGTCACTGCGTGATCCAGAAGAGATGCAACCGTCACTTTCACCTGCTCGGCTATATTTTCATCAAAGCAAAATGCAATATTGATCAACATATATCTTCCTCAATTAACACCAGCTATTTTATTATAGCAAACTTTTGCCATGATTGCGATAGGAATTCCTAATTCTCTGCAAAGCTGTTTTTTGAATATTAAATCGGCCGCAGCATATCCAAAAAAGCTGATGCACTAACTGAAAATCAAGTCGTTGCAACAGCTTTGATATTCCATTCCAATCAATTTCTAAACCATATGCTCCCTGTTTCCAAGAGCCTCACCTGCTAAATACATTTCCTGTCTCGTACATAGCTTCCACA
>CAMWXF010000296.1 GCA_947178115.1 uncultured Lachnospiraceae bacterium | reverse complement strand
TTTGACGCTTCTTCCTCGCTGTAGTCGGCCGCCACACCGTCCTTGTAGATCAACATCCGCTTTTCCTCATTTTCAAAATAAAGTTCTACCTGCTCGGGATCAAATTGCACTCCGGAGTAGCCCAGCGCGCACAGGAATCTGCCGAAGTTTGCATCATGCCCGTAGATCGCTGCTTTACAAAGGTTAGACCCGATCACACTGCGGCTTAAGATTCTTGCGTCCTCTTTGCTCGCCGCGTGAATTACTTTTGTCTCAAAAAGCGCCGTCGCGCCCTCGCCGTCTCCGGCCATCAGCTTTGCCAGCGTAGTATCGATATAATGAAGTGCTTCTTTAAACTTCTCATAATCCTCGTTCTTCGACGTGATCTCCGGATTGCCGGCCATACCGTTGGCAAGCACTACCAGCGTATCGTTGGTGGAGGTATCGCCGTCCACGGAGATCATGTTGAATGTATCAACTACATCTTCGCTCAGTGCTTCCTGAAGAAGCTCTTTAGAGATCGCGATATCCGTGGTCACAAATCCGAGCATGGTGCACATATTCGGATGAATCATGCCGGAACCCTTGCACATGCCGCCTACGGTCACTGTTCTGCCGTCCAACTCGATCTGAACCGCCACTTGCTTGGATATGGTATCCGTAGTCATGATCGCCTCCGCTGCCATGGTGCCCGCTTCCCTTGTATCCGCCTTGCTCTCCGCCAGCTTTTCCACACCGGCAAGCAGCCTGTCTATGGGAATCTGATTTCCGATCACACCCGTGGAAGCCACCAGCACCGCATCCGGCGATATTCCGAGAAGCTGTGCCGCCTTGTCCGCGGTCTGTCTGCAACAGTCGTATCCCTGTCTGCCGGTGGCGGCGTTGGCTATGCCTGAATTAACGACCACTGCCTGAACGTAGGCGGAATGGGCTACCACTTCCTGATCCCATCTGACCGGCGCAGCTTTCACCACGTTGCTTGTAAAAACGCCTGCCGCTTTGCAGGGCACCCTGCTGTACACCATCGCCATGTCTTTTCTGTTCTGATATTTGATCGCCGCCTCGACGCCTGCCGCTTCAAAGCCTTGTGCCGCGGTGACACCGCCTTCTATGATATTCATACGCTTATAACCATGCCTTTCTATGTCTGCGGATATGTGTCATCCGCAAGAATTCAATGCATAATTCAGAAATTCTAAGTCAATGTACGATACTGACTTAGAATTTCTTCTTACACTTTTCCTATTCTAATACATTTAACCGGCAATGGGAAGTAATTTTTTTACTCTGTGCCATCCTCAAGATTCAATTCCGGTATTTCCACGCTAATTTCTGAATCAGCAGCCATCTCCATAGGATCGGGATTCTCGCCCTTTTCCTCCTCGTCGCCCCAGAGTGAATCATAATCCTTATGCTTCTTATCCATATTCATTGTCGCCATGTTCTTAGCCGCCATATAGACTTCCATGTTAAAATCCATGAGTTTCTTCTCGTCCTGTGCCGGAACTCTGTCACCGTTGGCGATCCGTCTGGCGATTTCAAGGCACTTCGCCATCTCCTCGCCGTAATCCTGCATGGCTTCTCCCTGCTGTTTTGCCACCTCGGCGTTGGCAATGCCGACTTCCATCTCGATCACCTGATCTCTGAGCTTCACATGTTCGTCAATCTGTTTTTTCACGCTGTCGATCTTATCTTGTAGCTCTTGTGCACGTTTGCGGTATTCTTCGGACAGTTCGAAAAAAACACCGCCGCCGCTTCCGTCGCCGCCTAGAGACACATTGCCTGCGGCTCCGAATGTCTGTGCCTCGTGAGCTTCTTTCTCTTTGAGCAGTTCCTTTTGTCTTTTTCTTAAAATGTCGAGTTGTGCTGTGTACGCTTGTCTTGCTTCTTTAATCTTCATTTTACCACTTCCTTCATGTCCTTATGATTTGGGGATGCACCCTTGGGTATGGAGTGCAGCCTTGGGTTATGAAATACGTCCGTGTATTTCGGGTGATTGTGTTATTAAATATATCGGATGGATTGGTTGGATTCCGAAGTAGCGAGGAGCTAATACTGTAGGTTGTGAGGGCTGCGTTTATCAAAGGAGCTTTTTATTCTTTGATGAATGCTGTGATGTTCTCGCTGTTTAGAGTGAAATCGTAATAATTCAGGTCTTCTCTTTTGGTCCAGCCGATTTGGCGCCAGAAGGCGTTGCCGATGTCATTGACGGTAAAGGCGATCAGGGATACTTTGTTGATTTTCTCTTTTTTCAGGGCTTCCATGCAATGAATTACCATGGCCTTGCCGATTCCCTGTCGACGGTATTCTTTTGCCACGCAGACGTGATAGAGACAGCCGCGTCTGCCGTCATGTCCGCACAGGATCGCGCCTACGATTTTGCCGTCCTCTACCGCCACCACGCTGGTGCCGGGATTTCTGTTTAGGAAGCGTGTAACGCCCTCTTTGGAATCATCTATGCTCCTGATTGCAAAACCTTTGATGGACAGCCACAATGCTTTGACTCCCTCATAATCTTCTATTGTCATCTCTCGTATCATTTTTCTATTCTCCTACTAATTCCACCACCGTGTACTCATGTTCCACGTAGGGCAGAAATTTATTCAATATGTCTTGTGTCCGGATTTTCAGGCTGGAAGTGTTTACGCAGGGATGGCATCCTACATACTCATCCTGAAACACATCCCGGTCAATCAAAAGCCGCACTCTTTTATTCCGATCATTCATGAGGCCCATCACGCTCACGGAACCTGGCGTGATATTAAGAAACTCTTCCATATATTCCGGACCTGCAAAAGAAAGTCTTGCGCTGTTGATCTGGGCCGATAGCTCTTTAGTCTTGAACTTCTTATCGCCGGGCATCATCAAAAGATAGAAGTCTGTTTTCTGCGCGTTGCATAGAAAAAGATTCTTACAGATGTGAATGCCTAAGATCTTATCCACGTTGTGACAGTCCTCTACAGTTGCTGTCACCTCATGATCGACTCGTAAATATGGGATTTCTAGCTTTTCTAACAGCTCATATACTGCGATTTCTTTAGATTCTCTACCATTAGGTGAGGGTTTTTCATTCGTTGGCGAATACGCCATATCTCGCTGTGTCATAATTGTATCTTGCCTCGCTGATTAGTACGTCAAAGCCTTTTTTGCATTGACTCAACTTTAATTATATCATTCAGCAAACAGAACATACTTTTGATGCTCTATCCACTTATCTTCAGATAAGATTTTAAAATCTAATAATTGAACATTTCCATTTTTATCTTCTATATATC
>CAMWXF010000295.1 GCA_947178115.1 uncultured Lachnospiraceae bacterium | reverse complement strand
CCAGACCGTATGAAGCCGCCGCATAATTGATATCATGGATGTAGAAGCTCTCATGCTCTCTGGCATACTGATAAAATCTCTCATTTAATCTGTTCAGAAAGCTGATCCTCCCCTGCAGATATACCGCTTCCTGATTTCCTAATATCCGGTAAAAAGGATACTCGAAATTATTCTGGATCACGGGACAGTGATACTGTTTCGCAATCTTGTCCCACATAACTCTGAAATGTTCGTACTGTTCATTTAGCAGCACCTCGATCTGCTCTGCTGTATCCTGCACTGTGGGATATGCCGTAACGTTACGGCCTGACGTATGGATATAGATCAGATCCGGTGCAAAATCCGTAAGCTGCGGATTATCAAACATCACATCCTGCCAATACTGCGCATATTCCGACTCGTAAAACACCGGCTCTATACCCTGATTCAGCAGGAAAAGCTCCAGCGTCCTGATAATGTCATGAGTCGTGCTGCCGCCCAACACTGCGATCTTCTTTTGCAGCAAAGCAGTCTGTCCGCTCTGTTCTGATAACTCACGCTTGATCTTCTTCGATTTTTTCAAAATATATTCACTGTCAAAAGGATAGTCTAATTCTTTCATGTAATGCCTCCGCTTCTCTTTAACCATACCTGCTCACCGTTTATTTATCATAACATATATAGCACACTTACGGCAATAAAGGCTTACCGATACCGATAAGCCTTTTGTTGCACATTATTATACTGTTATAACCGGATCATACGTCACTCCTCGGGATAGAAGTCCGCCTTAATCAGACGGCTGGCATATTCCGCATAAGCAGCACGTCCTTCCGCCGTCAGGTGCACGCCGTCTTTCAGATACTTATCCGCGGTATACGCGTCAATACCACTCTCTTCCATCGCATTGTAGAAGAATACGTGATCCTCCTTACGTTGTTCAGCCACATACCCCGCCGTTCTGGCGAACTCCACCAATGTGCCATACCCATAATTCAGACTGTACGCATCGCCGACAAACGTCTCTCCGTTATAGAACTGACAGTAATGCGGCGCAATGATTAGAATGCCCGCATCCGGAAAGGCCGTATGAAGCTGATCGACTGCCGCTGACAGCGCTCCCGAATAAGTGTGCAGACTGTCTACCGCTAACTCTCCGCCGCCTTCCAGATACTTGCTCTGATAGATCTGTCCGGTCAGGAAATCGTTGACCCCATATTCAATGACAAAATAATCTGTCTTACTAAAGTCGCACTCTTTCAGGATCTCTCCTGCCCGGTAACCGTCTAAGAAACTCCCGTCGACATTGCCGAGAATCGCATTCACCACGCCCATAAGGCTTCTGGAATCCCATGTCGGGAAATCAGCATCCTCACCCAGCATCAACGCCGCGGTTGTACCGCCCATCGCCATATTGTATACCTTAGCATTGCAGGCACTGGAGATTAATGCCGCCACACCGCCGCTTTCGCGGTCGCTGTCTATGATGCTGTCACCTAAGAAGACGATCTGCATGTCATACTGGTGCTCATCCTCTGTCGGTACGGCTGCAGTCTGCAGTAAATTATCGGATTCCGAAGCCTGATCCTGTACTTTTGTATCTGCATTGGTATTCGTCAATGTTTTTTCCGCTTCTGCAATACCGCTCTGCTCCCCGCCTGCCTCCTCTGCGGACTCGGTTCCCACGCTCGGAGCACCTTTCAACTGGTTCCACTCCGCTTTTAATTCCTGAACCGTCTGGTTATTTTCTTCTTCAAGCGCCAGCCGCTCCCTCTCCATTCTGATCTGAGCCTGTCCGTAGATAATCTCGATGATTGCCAGAATACAGAAGCCGATCAGAACGGTCAGCAGCAATGCGCTGCCATTTTGTTTTCCTTTTCTCATTTTATTCCTATCGTCCATTTCAATCCTGCCTTTCCCCTTACGCTCCGGCGGTATGTAATAAATACTACTGTCATAAGTCCGTGTGTCAAGGAATACATTTTTCACACAACAAGAATAACACTTTTCAGACCTCTTTGGTACATTTCTCCTTATTTATTAATGAAACTTTTCATAATTCTTAAGAATCTTAAGAATTGTATTTCAATTCTGTTTGTAACCAGCCCCTATTATAGTATATAATAAAAAATTAGAAATATGCATTTTATGATTATTACGAAAGAAGGGAATCCGCCTATGTCGCTCATCACACAGGGCTCAGAGCCTGCCTCATCCGATCTGCGCACGCCTGCGGGATTCATACATACCTCTATGACGACGTCTCTGTGGCCACGGCGTCTCTTTTTTCTTGTGTTCCTTATCCTGTTCTACATCGTGGAATTGTTATGGGTAGGACCGGTAGACGGCATAAATGACGACTGGGGAATGTACAGCACCCTCTCCGGCGCCTATCTTGGCTATCCCGAAGCGCATGTGCTCTTTTTCCTGTACCCGTTATCATGGCTGCTGTCCAGGATGTATATGCTATGTAGCTTTATCCCATGGTATGGGATCTTCCTGCACGGTGTCCAGATTGCCTGCCTGTATGTAATCTATCAACGCGCCCTGCGTATATGGGAACGGCACGGCTGTCCCGATTCCTTCCTAAAGCCTGCTCTCGCAGTCCTCTGTATTCTTTTTCTGATCGTTGATCTGAATGTGCTCTCCGAAGCTCAGTATACGACGGTGGCTGGTCTGGCGGCAGCGACGGCGCTCTTTTGTTTTATCACAACGCGCACCGCTGTATCTGCCGGTTCTTTCCTGATCAGCAGTATACCGACCTTTGCTTTTGCATGGATCTCCTACAGTATGCGCCAGAACGTCTTCTACTTGATGCTTCCCATGGCAGGCATGCTCTGGCTGGCCAAGTGGATCAAAGCCTACCGAAACGGCTGCGACAGGATCGCACTCAAGCTGCTTGGATTTGCGTCTATCCTCATGTTAGGCATGGGCCTTCTATACGGTCTTAACGCCGCTGCATACTCTGAGCCACAGTGGGTGGATTTTCGCCAGATCAACTATTATCGGGAACGTGTGGGAGATTTCTATACATGGCCGGAGTATGAAGAGTGTGCACAAGATCTGCAGGAACTGGGGATCACCGAAGAAGAATACAGCTATCGGCGCGGCGGCGCTCCCTATATCGGTTACGGCATGTCTGTGAACGACTGGAAGGCGATGCATGACATCGCACGGAAATATTATCTTGCCCGCACAGATCTTAAAGGGCGCCTGAAAAATGTCGTGACCGGCATGATCACCGCCTTCTTCTATGAGAACGGTATGCAGCCCGCCAA
>CAMWXF010000294.1 GCA_947178115.1 uncultured Lachnospiraceae bacterium | reverse complement strand
CATGTGACAACGTTTCATGAGTGTTAATGATATGTGGTGTATGGCATATAATATATTTAAGAAAGGCGGTTATGGATGGAAGATCATTTGGAAATGACTATGGATGAGCTCCTTCCCTTGCGGGATGTGGTGTTTAATACGCTTCGCAAAGCGATTCTGACGGGTGAACTGAAGCCCGGCGAGCGTCTGCTGGAAATCCATCTGGCGAATCGTCTGGGTGTCAGCAGGACGCCGATCAGAGAGGCAATCCGCAAGCTGGAGCTGGAAGGGCTGGTGATTATGATCCCGCGCCGTGGCGCAGAGGTGGCTCAGATCACGGAGAAAAGCCTTAGGGAGGTGCTGGAGGTGCGCCGTGCGCTGGATGCTCTCTGTGCGGAGCTGGCCTGCGACCGAATTACAGCCGAGGAAGAAGAAAGGCTGAAACAGGCGTGCGATGAGTTTGAGCGGGCGACAGAGACGAAAGATGCGACCACGATTGCGGCGGCGGATGTGGCGCTCCACGATATTATTGTACAGGCGACGGGCAACAGGCGCTTGATTCAGCTGATCAATAACCTGTCAGAGCAGATGTACCGGTATCGTTTTGAATATATTAAGGATGAAAACCGTCATGATAACCTGATTGATGAACATAGAATGATATACGAAAGTATCATCGGACGGGATAAAGAGAAAGCGGCCGCGGCCGCAAAGCTTCATATAGACAATCAGGAGCGGTTTGTGATCAGACAGATATATCTGGAACAGGAACGGAACGCGCATCATAAGAAAATCTGATGTGCTACGTATAGAGAACGGGATCAAGGTTACACTTCTTATTAGAAAGTCAGAAAGACGATATGCAGGCATGCCGGTGCAGAATGCGGCGGATCATGTACCGTTCGGCGGGCCCGCAATCGGAGAAAAGGAGTGTAATGATATGTGGAACAGACAGCGTGTGAGACAGCTATTACTTAGAGGATATCGTGACCTGCGCATTCGCACCGCAGCCGTTGTGATGTTTGCGCTTGCCTGGTGGGGCGTTCTGTATCCGGAGCTTTGCTTTACGGAGAGCACTTATGAGCAGATTATGGTCGTAGACGGACAGGAGATAGTCCTGGAAGAGACAGATGTTGAGGATATCCTGAATGCGGCAGGAGATGAAGTCGTTGTTAAGAGCAGACTGCTTGAATGGCTGGAACAGATGTTCCGTAAAGAGGGATCATGAAGACTGGTGTGAAAAAGCCGTATAAGTGGAAGGCTTTCACACAGAGCAGGAATGGAAGAATATTATGAGTGAATATGAAGAGTTGCGTAACAGACCGATCGGCGTGTTTGATTCGGGTGTGGGCGGACTGACTGTGGCAAGAGAGATCATGCGACAGCTTCCCAATGAACGGATCGTGTATTTCGGCGATACTGCAAGAGTTCCTTACGGCAGTAAGTCACAGGATACGATTACCAAGTTCTCGCGGCAGATTGTCAGATTCCTACAGACGCAGGAAGTTAAGGCAATTGTGGTGGCGTGTAATAGTGCGAGCGCCTATGCTTTGGATGCATTGGAACAAGAAGTGGATATTCCGATTATCGGTGTGGTGAAGCCCGGTACCAAGGCGGCAATCATGGCGACGAAGAACGGTAAGATCGGGGTGATCGCCACGGAGGCCACAACCGGCAGCGGCATATACAGCCGATACATAAAAGAAATTGACAGCAACGCTGCGATACTGTGCAAGGCTTGTCCTTTATTCGTGCCATTGGTGGAAGAGGGGTTGTGGGAGGATCCGGTGACGGATGAGATTGCCAGGAGATATTTGACGGAACTGATTGATGTAGGGATCGATACGTTGATTCTGGGGTGCACACACTATCCGATCATCCGCTCTACCATCGGAAGAATTATGGGAGACGGGGTGACATTGGTGAATCCCGCCTATGAGACCGCGCGGGAATTAAAGGAGCTTCTGCGGGAACAGGGGCTTGAAAGTGAACACAGACCGGAGTTGGGCACGGAGTTATACCGTTTCTTTGTCAGTGACGGGGCGGATAAGTTTCAGAAGTTTGCCAACTCGATCCTCACTTACGGTATCCTGTCAGCGAAAGTAATTAACATAGACGAATATTGAGTGTGACATAAAATACTGCGCAGAAATGAGGATGCATATGACACGGGAAGTATTACTGACCCTTCGCGGTCTGCAGTTTGACCAGCGCGAGGAGGACGCAGATAAAGTTGAGATGGTGACGGTGGGCGATTACTATAAGAGAAATGACAGGCATTACGTGGTCTACGAGGAGATCACGGAAGGGTTTACCCAACCCACCAAGAACAGATTGAAGTTCAGCGAACATATGCTGGAACTGACCAGAAACGGACTGGTGAATGTACATATGGTTTTTCAGGAAAACAAGAAAAACCTGACAAATTACAACACCCCCTTCGGACAGATCCTTGTCGGGATCGACACGAAGAAGATACAGGTGGAGGAACATGAAGATAATATTGTGGTAGATGTGGATTATGCGCTGGATATCAATTACGAGTTCCTGTCCGACTGTCACATCAGAATCGATATCTGTTCCAAAGAAAACAGCAGCTTTTCCTTAAGTTGAGACATCTCTTTAAGGAAAAGCTGCTTGTTTTGTCTATAGTTTATTCGATTTTCTACTTTAAGGGCTTTGCGCCCGCCTTCTCCTGTGCACGCTCCACAAGCTGCTTGAATTTGCTCTTTTTCTTCTGCTCGGTGACGATAGGCTTGCCGTGCAGTCCTTTCACGCCTGTGATATAGATCCCGCTGACTGTGGCCTTGACTTCTTTCTTGATCGGCACGGAATCAAAGATCTTTTCCTCACAGATTAAGGACATTACCTGGGGACCCACTTTAGCTTTGACGATCGGCAGCTTGGAGCCGCGCAGCCACTTCGGAGTCTGTTCGAGCACAGCCTGCGGAAGCCCCGCGTCCCGCAATTTCATGCGCTTCTTATCTATGATCAGCATAGAGACCGTCTGTTTCATGGCCTCGATCTGCGCCTGTTGTTCGCTCTGTTTCTTCTGCGCTTTCCTGCCAAGGAAGTATAATGCGACCACGGCAATAATCAAAACAGCCAGAATGACTAACAAAACAATCGTTAAAGTATTCATGGAATTACCTCCGAACCTACTGATTTACATGACTACATGTACAAAATATTTTAACATTGATCGCGGCTTTAAGCAAGGAAATTTCATAGATTTCCGCGAGAATCCTCTTTTAAGAAAGCGGGATGTATGTTAATATAAATAAGTATGA
>CAMWXF010000293.1 GCA_947178115.1 uncultured Lachnospiraceae bacterium | reverse complement strand
CCTTCTGGATCATCTCCCGGCTCTTCTGGGATATCGGAAGGCCGCGCCAATACCTACAGACCGGAATCATGTGTCTGGGCGTCTCACCGGCGGCTGCCATAGGCATGCTCCTGTCTGTCACGATACTCGCCGCCTACGATCTTGCTTCCTTAAAAGGCGATGTGATCCGATCGCTCTCCGGACAGAAATTTTTTGTCCGCTGGCCGGTGTATGTACTGTTCCTCGTTGTGATCGCCCTGTTTGCCCCTAAAGGTGTGGCAACCGAGTTTATTTATTTTCAATTCTAAAAATTCCGGAAAGGAATCAAAAAATGAAAAAAAACAATAAAATAGATGTGGTGCGCTTTGCACTGAAATGCATCCTGATTCCCGCCGCGGCGGTCCTCATAATTTATGCTCTGAATAAACCTTATAAGAAGATTGACGACCAGAAATATTTAGATCTTCTGAAATTTGACACTGTCGGTCGCGAATACTGCGAGATTCATGTCGGCAACCTCGGCAGTTCCCACGGTGCTTACAATTTTGATTACAGTCATATACAAGGGCGCGGCTACGTATGCGTGAACTTTGCCCTCCCAAGCCAGAGCTACGATTATGACCTCGCGATCCTGCATGAATTCGGACAGTACATGGAAACGAACAGCGTGCTCTTTATCCCCGTCTCCTACTTCTCTTTCAATAACGAAGTGGTGAACAGTACCGAGGCGGAGGCAATGAGTATCCGATACTACCGTTTCCTGTCACCGGAGAACATTCCGGATTATGATCCTTATATAGATCTGGTAACTCATAAGGTGCCGATCCTGTCCGCCGGCCAAGACATCGTAAAACTGTTTCCCGATCTGCATACCGTCCTCACTGCCCATGCTGCAAACGACGGCATCGACGTGGAGGAATTCGCCCGCGCTGCAAAGGAACGCTACAGCAGGCACTTTGACAACAAGGATGAGTACTTTATGCCGGAGCGGATCGAGGAACTGCGCAGCATAATTGAGTATTGTAAAGAGCATGAGATCACGCCGGTTCTGATTACGACACCCTTTTCTAAATATTATAATGAATTGGTATCACAGGATTTCCTACAGGAATTTCATGATACAGTTACAGAAATTGTAAATGACACAGGTGTCAATTATTATGACTACTCCCATGATGAACGTTTCAATGATAATCTGACTTATTTCTCCGATGCCGACCATCTCACGGAGGAGGGCGCCGGATATTTCACGGATATTCTTTGGGAGGAAGTGGAGGAACTACACAGATTCCGATAGTTTGCAACAACCATTTCTACGTCAGGATACATGTTACGACAGAAGCGCTTTCATCTGTTCGACTGCCTCCATCTCCACATGGCGATCCTGCCGAAGATAGAAATCTTCAGCCGCTTCTTTGCCGATCTCATCTGTCACTTCTCCCGCAAGCGTCAGCCCGGGATGGAAGAGAATCTCCAGCGTCCGCCCGTCCTTTGCTGCTTTCGCCGCAATCTTAGGATATAATCTGACAATTCTGTCATAATCCATATGCCCGCTCATGACAAGCCCCCACAGATACATCTGATCCATACCATGTGTCTTCGCATAGCGATCTGCCTTATAAGAATAGAGCGACAGCAGTCTGTTCTTGATAAAGTTTACCGGCCGATACGTCTTCCACAGGGAAAGCTCCGTAATGAACGCTCCCAGCATTTCCTTGGAATTGCGGATATATTCCACCTCATACCCTTCCTTCGAGATCACCTCTGTCAACGCTTCCCAGACAACAGGAATCATATGCGCATGCTGATGGGAGTCGATCCGCAGCCACTTTTGACCGCACGGGATTCCATGCTTCTCTGCGATAGCCATAGCTTTGGTAACCGCCGCCTGCACGGTCTCTATCTGTGCCTTTATCTCTTTCTTCAACTGTTCCTTAGCCGTTCGACGCTTCCACGGCAGATAGGAGAATATAAACAACCCGCCCCATGAGCGTCCCATGAGATCACTGTTGTCACAAACAAGCAGCGGTGCCTGATCCTTTCCCGCAAGGCAATGCCCCTCCACGAAATCAAGATGTACAGACATCTTCGGCAGAAAAGGCATCTGCGGAATCGCCTGATAGAATAACTCCATACATATATCAAAGCAGGACATATTCGGCACAATGCTGATGCTGTCAAGCTGCCCCTGTAACATGCAGGAAAGCATATCCTTGGATGTATTGACGGTCAGTGCGTAATCGTCCGCATGAATATCTGTTTTTAGCATTTTATAACCATGCCTTTCTTTTCCTATTCGGTTCTTTCCTCTGCATCATCTGCTCCAATGTCTTCTTTCCAGACAAACGTGTCTATGATATAACGCGGTCTGTGCTTTGCCTCCATGTAGATCTTACCCACATATTCCCCAATGATCCCCAATGAGAGCAACGTCACGCCGCCTATCAGCAAAGAAACAATCATTGTCGTGGTATAACCGGGTACATTATTGCCCCTCGCCCAGTCCACAAGGCTGATAACGCTCATAATAAAACTGAAAACAAATACGATAAATCCCAATGCACTGATCATCCTGAGCGGTCTGGTGCTCATGGATGTGATCCCGTCTGTCGCCAATGTCACCATTTTACTTAGTGTATACTTAGAATGTCCCGCTTCTCTCGCCTTGACATCAAAGTAGACCACATCGGAAGGAAATCCCATGGTCGGAATCAACCCACGCAGAAATAAGTTAGTCTCTTTGTATTCCGCCAGCGCGTCCAGTGCCTTTTTGGACATCAGCCGATAGTCCGCATGATTGGTAATCACCTTACTGCCTAGCAAGTGCAACAGATTATAATATAATGTCGCTGTACCTTTCTTAAAAATACCGTCGGAACGCCTGTCATTGCGCACACCGTACACGACTTCGCTTCCCGCCATATAACTTTCCAGAAACCGATCCAGCGCCTCGATATCCTGCTGTAAATCCGCGTCAATGGTCACTACCGCATCCGCATATCGCCTCGCTGTCATCATGCCTGCCAGTATCGCACTCTGGTGCCCGTAATTGCCCGCTAAGCTGATTACCGAGAACAGTGTATCCTGTGACGCAATCCGGTGCAGAAGGCGCAGTGTATCGTCTTTACTCCCGTCATTGACAAACATAACCTTACTGCCTGCCGCAATCTGTCCTGCCCGTGTCAGGCGGCGTATCTTATCCCCCAGTACCTGTGCCGATTTCTCGATCACTTCCTCCTCGTTATAGCAGGGAACGACAAGATACAAGACCGGTATCTGTCTCTCCTTTATT
>CAMWXF010000292.1 GCA_947178115.1 uncultured Lachnospiraceae bacterium | reverse complement strand
GTCAGGGACCGTCCGTCACACGCTACGAGCTGCAGCCGGAGCAGGGTGTCAAGGTCAGCAAGATCGTAGGGCTTTCGGATGATATTAAGCTGAACCTTGCGGCTACGGATATTCGAATCGAGGCACCGATTCCGGGTAAGGCGGCTGTCGGCATAGAGGTTCCGAACAAAGAGAACAGTGCGGTCTCTTTCAGAGAATTGGTGGAATCCAAGGAATTTAAAGAATTTAATTCGAATCTCGCCTTTGCGGTGGGTAAGGATATCGGCGGCAAGATCGTGGTAGCAGATATCGCTAAGATGCCCCACATGCTTATTGCGGGCGCTACCGGGTCCGGCAAGTCGGTTTGTATTAACACGATTATTATGGGAATTTTATATAAGGCAAAACCGGAGGATGTGAAGATGATCATGGTCGATCCGAAGGTGGTGGAGCTCAGTGTCTATAACGGCATACCGCATCTGCTGATTCCCGTAGTGACAGATCCGAAGAAAGCGGCGGCAGCCCTTCACTGGGGCGTGGCAGAGATGACGGATCGTTATAAGAAATTTGCGGATTACAACGTCAGGGATCTGAAAGGTTATAATAAGAAAGTGGAGAGTATGAAGGCGTCAGGGGATCCGGAGGCACCGGAGAAGCTGCCGCAGATCCTCATCATTGTGGACGAGCTGGCGGATCTGATGATGGTATCGCCGGGTGAGGTGGAAGAATCCATCTGTCGTCTGGCTCAGCTTGCGAGAGCCTGCGGAATCCATCTGATCATAGCGACACAGAGACCGTCCGTAGACGTTATTACAGGTCTGATCAAGGCGAATATGCCCAGCCGTGTGGCGTTTGCCGTTTCCAGCGGCGTGGATTCCCGCACGATCCTCGATATGGTAGGCGCGGAGAAGCTGTTAGGTAAAGGCGACATGCTCTTTTATCCGCAGGGATATCCGAAACCGGCCCGCATTCAGGGGGCTTTCGTGTCGGATAAGGAAGTGTCGGATGTGGTAGATTTCCTTAAGAATCAGGCCATAGGCAATGTTTACAGTGATGATGTGGAGAATCAGATCAAAAATATGGGAAGCGGTGCCGGCGGCGGAACGCCGGGAAGTGACGGCAATTCCGAATATGATGAATATTTTGTGGAGGCCGGCAGATTTATTATTGAGAAAGACAAAGCATCCATCGGTATGCTGCAGCGCGTCTTCAAAATCGGATTCAACCGGGCGGCCCGTATTATGGATCAACTGTGTGAAGCGGGCGTTGTCGGAGAAGAAGAGGGAACGAAACCCCGTAAAATAGTAATGACGGCGGAGGAGTTTGAGCAGTTCGTAGAGGAAACCATATAACAGCCGCACGAGAAAACCAAGCGGCGCAAAGCATTTGTTTTTCGGAAAAACAGAAAGGCAGGAAACGGGCTTGAAAACAGATATTGAAATTGCACAGGAAGCGGTTCTTGAGAATATTGCGGATGTTGCCGGACAAATCGGAGTCGAACCGGATGATCTGGAACTGTATGGCAGATACAAGGCTAAGATATCGGATGAATACATAGAGCGTATTCAGAGTAATCCTGACGGTAAATTGATTCTCGTGACGGCAATCAATCCCACGCCTGCCGGAGAGGGTAAGACCACCACAAGCGTCGGTCTTGGTCAGGCGTTCGGAAAGATGGGGAAAAAGGCGGTTATTGCCCTCAGAGAGCCGTCTCTCGGACCGTGTTTCGGGATTAAGGGCGGTGCCGCAGGCGGGGGCTATGCGCAGGTAGTGCCCATGGAAGATCTGAATCTGCATTTTACCGGAGATTTTCATGCGATTACCTCAGCCAATAATCTGCTGGCTGCGATTTTGGATAACCATATCCAACAGGGAAACGAGCTGAATATTGATCCCAGACAGATCGTGTGGAAACGCTGTCTGGATATGAATGACAGGGCTCTGCGCAATGTGATCGTCGGGCTCGGCGGCAGGACGGACGGCGTAGTACGGGAAGATCATTTTGTCATTACGGTGGCATCCGAGATTATGGCGATACTCTGTCTGGCCTCTGATATGACAGATTTGAAGGACAGGCTGGGCAAGATCATTGTTGCCTATGATTATCAGGGAGGACCGGTGACGGCATCAGACTTAAAAGCGGTAGGTGCAATGGCGGCATTACTTAAAGATGCCATGAAACCGAATCTTATTCAGACACTGGAGCACACACCGGCACTGGTACACGGCGGACCTTTTGCAAATATTGCGCACGGCTGCAATTCGATCCGGGCCACGAAGACAGCTCTTAAGATGGCGGACTATGTTATTACGGAGGCCGGGTTCGGCGCTGATCTGGGTGCGGAGAAATTCTTTGATATCAAATGCCGTATGGCGGGACTGAAGCCCGATGCGGTAGTACTGGTTGCCACGGTCCGCGCATTGAAGTACAATGGAGGGGTGGCAAAAAGCGATCTTGGCAAGGAAAATCTGATCGCATTGGAGACCGGGATCGTAAATCTTGAGAAACATATCGAAAATCTGCACAAATACGGTGTGCCGATCGTAGTTACACTCAATTCTTTCGTAACCGATACGGAGGCGGAGATCGGATATGTGCGGAAGTTCTGTCAGGACAGAGGCTGTGAGTTCGCAATCTCCGAGGTCTGGGAGAAAGGCGGTGCAGGTGGCGTAGAACTTGCTACTAAGGTGCTTGATACGTTGGAAAATAAAGAAAGTCATTTTAAGGTGTTGTATGAGGATGATCTGTCTCTAAGAGAGAAGATTGAGACGATAGCAGCAGAGATATACGGCGCC
Source organism: uncultured Lachnospiraceae bacterium (assembly GCA_947178115.1). Lineage (GTDB taxonomy): Bacteria > Bacillota > Clostridia > Lachnospirales > Lachnospiraceae > UBA3282. The sequence continues at coordinate 498 of CAMWXF010000292.1, read as the reverse complement.
GGAGGAGTGTCATATTCACCGGCGGCGGAGCGGCAGCTTAAGAAGCTGCAGGAGATGGGATTCGGTGATATGCCGGTATGTATGGCGAAGACGCAGTATTCTCTGTCCGACGATCCGGCGCTTCTGGGCAGACCGGTAGGATTTAACATGAATGTGCGGGAGGTCTATGTGGCTGCGGGTGCAGGATTTGTGGTTGCATTGACCGGAACAGTCATGACCATGCCCGGACTTCCTAAGAATCCGGCAGCTTACCAGATTGATGTGAATGAGAGCGGAGTGATTACAGGTTTATTTTAAAATATGAAAAAAGGAGGGCGTGGATTATGCCACAGATTATAGATGGTAAGGCAATCTCTACGGCAATCAAAGAGGAATTAAAGATAGAGGTTGAGAAACTGAAAGAGGGGCATATTCATATATGTCTGGCAGTGATTCAGGTGGGAAATGATCCGGCTTCCAGTGTGTATGTAGGAAATAAGAAAAAGGCCTGTGCCTATA
>CAMWXF010000291.1 GCA_947178115.1 uncultured Lachnospiraceae bacterium | reverse complement strand
AAGGTACTTGATAGTGAGAGATACAGAAAGGTGGAGGAGAGATTATGTTCGTAATATATAATGATAAAACAAGATTTCCGATCAAAGCATGGCTGTCGGGAATAGACAGGATAGAGGAGAGCTGCATAGAGCAGGCTTATAATCTGTCGAATCTTCCTTTTCTACATAAATGGGTGTGCCTTATGCCGGACACCCATACGGGAAAGGGAATGCCCATCGGCGGTGTTATTGCAACGAAGGATGTGATCATCCCCAATGCGGTGGGCGTGGATATCGGCTGCGGGATGGTGTTTGTGGCAACGGATACTAGATATGAGGAGATTAAGGATGTCCTTGTGGGAACGGCATCGATCATGCAGTCAATGATCGGAAATATCATGCGTTCCGTTCCCGTGGGATTTGAGAAACATAAGCAGAAGCAAGGGTCGGCGGTGCTTGATCTGGCGCTTGGAAATATGGACAAATATGAGGCAAATCCGGAGCTGGTTCATTTGATTGAGGAGGGCTATTTTCAAGTGGGAACACTCGGAGGCGGCAATCATTTTATCGAGCTTCAGGAGGATGAGGAAGGATATCTCTGTATCATGATTCATTCGGGAAGCCGTCATTTGGGAAAGGAGATTTGCGACTATTTCCACAATAAGGCGCGTGAACTGAACGGCACATGGTACAGCCAGGTTCCGGATGAATACAGACTCGCTTTTCTTCCGGTACATACTAAGGAAGGGCAGCAGTACATCAATTGGATGCATCTTGCACTGGACTATGCTTATGAGAACAGAGAGCGCATGATGGAGCAGGTGTGCGGTGTTGTAAAAGAGCATATAGAAAAATATGCGGGTCGGACGGTTTCTTTTACCGATCAGATCAACTGTCACCACAACTATGCGGCGTTGGAGAATCACTACGATGCGAATGTTTGGGTACACCGCAAAGGTGCGACAAGGGTAAGACAGGGAGAGCGTGCAGTCATACCGGGCGCCATGGGCTCTTACAGCTATGTCGTAGAGGGAAAAGGAAACCCTGAGTCTTTCCATACTTCGTCACACGGAGCAGGCAGAGCTTATTCCAGAACCGGTGCTATGAATGCATTTACGACCGAGCAGGTGATGGTGGACTTAAAGGAGCAGGGCGTTGTGCTCGGCAAGCGGAAGAAGAATGATGTGGCCGAGGAGTGCAGATTTGCCTATAAAGATATCGATGAGGTCATGGCACAGCAGACGGATATCGTGACTCCGGTCAGGAAGCTTAGGACTGTGGGTGTGGTGAAAGGATAGATAGTATTTGCCTCTTTGGTATGATATAATTATCGTACCAAGGAGGCAGATTTGCTTTCTGTATAAAAAAAGGCAGACAACTTTAAAAAAATTTGAAACAGTATTGATAAAGATATATGAATGGAGAAAACAATGAAAAATATCAACAAATCAGAAGTATTAATTCTAAAGAATCAGGTTTCTTATCAGGAGGGACAGGTTGTCAGCAAGACGTTGGCCCAGAATGATGCGGTCAGTGTGACGCTGTTTGCATTCGATAAAGGGGAAGAGATCAGTACCCATGAATCTGGCGGAGATGCTTTCGTCACCTGTCTGGACGGTGTGGGTGAGATCACGATCGACGGCGTAAACTATGAGCTTCACGAAGGGGAATCCATCGTGATGCCCGCTAAGCATCCTCATGCCGTGCGCGGCAAGGAGCAGTTTAAGATGCTGCTGGTGGTGGTATTTTAATATGGCATACAATTTGAGAGAAGACTGGGAACAGACTAAAAAGAACATGGCGCAGCTTGCTAACGAGAATCGGTATAGTGCATCCTGTCAGCAATGGAACAATGAAATGACTGATCTAGTCAATGGATATAAGCAGGAAGAGATGGCTTGGTATAACAGTCCGCTGATTACGGAGAACGGATTTCGGACGACAACGCAGAATCTCTGGTATACACATTACCTCAATAAAAAGCGGCTCATGGCATTAGGGCTGACGGCAAGATATGCTTACATAGAGCCTACGGAGTATGTAAGGGGCGAGAATCAGCGTTATCCACACTGGAATTACAGCCATGACGGAAAGAATCTGATTTGCAGGATCAGCGATGGGATGAGTTACAAGAAAGCTTTTTATGACAGGGATCGGCTCGTGTGGTCGGATGAGAAGCGGAAAGCGGCGGGAGAATATTATATGATCCAGTCCAGAAGCATGAACGGGAATTATATTTGTCCTAACTGCGGATGGGAGGATACGTTGGATTATTTTGTGGACGGCTGCGATTACTGTCAGACGAAATTCCATATTGAGGATTTGAAACAGAAAGTGTCGTCCGTATATAATCCGGGGGACTGGAAGCAGCACAGAAGCGGATTTACGATACATAAGAACTTTATGCCGATGTATGTGATATTGGTGATTGTTGTATTTGGTCTCATGCAGCTTGCGGCAAATATGGGAACCGCTATGATGATGCTTACCCCGGCGCTGGGGTTTGTTGCAGTCGTTATATTTCTGGCTATTCTTATGGGAAAGACATCAAAAGAAAGCATAGAGGGTGGGCCGGCTAAAACGCGGCAGACGCTGACGAAGATTCGGGAGACGGACAAGTATTTTTCCGTTGAGACTTTTATTGGGAATCTTTCCAATAAATTGATCAGTATCTGTTATGCGGAATCTGCGGAGGAGATCAGGCCTTTCGCGCAATGTAATATGACGTCGTTTATGGCGAAATACAGGGGCGTTATTGACTGTAAAATGCTGGAATGTGTATTGATGGATTATCGTGCGGATGGTGAGTTTCAGCATCTGAAGGTGAAAGTCGGACTTGAACTGGTTACATATAGAAATGGTGAGGCGCGCAAAGAAAAGACATATTTTCAGTTTGGCCTTATCAAAAGTATTCATGCACTGACTCAGAGTATCAATGACGTGAACGTATATCGGTGTGATTCCTGCGGCGCGAGCCTGTCACTGTTAAACGGCGGCAGGTGTGATTATTGCGGGAAAGGACTTGACCTGAAAGAGTATGACTGGGTGATTGAGAGCTATGAAAATTGACAGCGGCAGTAAAACTATGATAGCTTTACTGCCGGTCATCTTAGTATCTGTTTTTCATGCAGATCATTTTCATTTCGGGGACTCCAATATCGTCTGCAATTACCTTACATTTCGTCATGAGAAGAAAAAATATGTTCTTTTTTTCTCCACTTAAACATTCGTAATTTGCTTGTCCCTTTGCAATGACAATATCCGCGTTCTGATAAACTTCTTGAAATTTCCTTGAAGTTC
>CAMWXF010000290.1 GCA_947178115.1 uncultured Lachnospiraceae bacterium | reverse complement strand
ACCCTATATGATGAGGTGTTGATTGAACGGACAGAGGATTTCATTCAGCTCGTGCCATATGAACTGGAACACGATTTCACGATCAAAGAATTTGCGCAGGCGGCAGGAATACACAGAGATCTGGCGGTTTCGGTGGTGCCGCTGTTGATGTATATGCAGATTCTTGTGCGGACAGGCAAGCGCAGCAGAGAATATTTATATGAAGTGGCGGAAGAATGCAGATAGCATCATGCAGAAAGAGCACGGCGAGGCTTATCAGTAACAACAATAAACTTGTCTCACGCGATATTGTCCGATATAATATATAAAGTGCGGTATGATATTATGCAAGATAAAGTTACATATTGAGGTTTGTTATGAATATAATGGTGACGGTGCATGGAGTAGGTATTATTATCTGCTTTATCATGATCATGTTAATTTACGTGGCGAAACCTTCGGAACAACAGAAGATTCTGTTTGCGGGAACGCTTTTTACCCTTATGGACGTGGCAGGGTATTTCTTTGAACTTCAGAGTAAGAGTCTGGAGGTGACGCGGCTTGCGGTCAAAATGGAGTATATCGGTACAACCATGGGGCTTCTGAGTTTCCTGTATTTTGCGTGTCTGTACAGCAACCACAAGAATGATAAAAGTATCCGTGTCATCAAAGGATTCTATACTGTCAATCATATTTGGGTGCTGTCTCTTGTATTTACCATAGACTATCACACGTTATACTATAAGAGTATAACTTATTCCGTGAGTGGCGACGGACACTATCTGTGGATTTATGAGCCCGGCATATTTTATTATTGGTGGTCGGCAACTACTGCAGTGCTCGGATGTGTGATCGCATTGATCATGATACAGTCCGTTCTGGAGCATAAGGGAGAGAAACGTCCCGAACTGCTGTTGATTTTCGGGGCCTCTCTACTGCCGATCGGATTTTGGATACTGCGGCTGTTGGGAATGGTCGGATATTATGATACATATCCTATTTCCATGATGATTACCGAATCACTGCTCGTGCTGGTAATGTATCATTACCGGCTGTTTGATACGGTGCAAAGTGCCAAGGACAGAGTGGTTGATGAGATACATGAAGGAATTCTTGTCGTCGATGATCTCGGAAAGATCGTGTACTTTAACCATGAGGCGGAGTTGATTTTTCCGAAGATCAACTGGAATGATAAGTCTGAAGTTTCCGAACATGTATTGCAGTTTATGGAAGCGCAGACCGACGGGTTTATGCTCAGAGGCAGATTCTACAAGTGGCAGAGAAGTGAAATTGATGATGACAATCGGAGAAAAGTGGGGATTTTGTATCGTATTTCCGATATGACAGACAACTATCTGTACACGAAGCAGCTTATTGAGCTGAAAGAGGAGGCGGAGCGTGCCAACGAAGCGAAAAGCAGCTTTCTTGCACGTATGTCTCATGAGATCAGAACGCCGATCAATGCGGTTCTCGGGATGAATGAAATGATTCTGAGGGAGACGCAATCGGACAATATCAGGGAATATGCGTCGAATATCAACAGCGCGGGCAGGACGCTTCTGTCCATTATCAATGATATTCTGGATCTGTCTAAGATCGAATCAAGCAGGATGGAGATTGTAGAGAACGACTATAATCTTGGCAGGCTGCTTATAGATGTGGAAAATATGATATCCATGCGGGCTGAGGAGAAAAATCTTTATTTCAGGGTAGTAACGGACGATAAACTGCCGAATCAACTTCATGGCGATGATATACGAATTAAGCAGTGCATGACTAATCTATTGACCAATTCAGTCAAGTATACAAAAGAAGGCAAGGTCACGCTGGAAGTGGATTTTGCAAGCAGTGATGGCGATATGATCGACCTTAGAATTACAGTTTCTGATACCGGTATAGGAATTAAAGAAGAGGAACTGCATAAACTCTTTGATCCGTTTACCAGACTTGATCTGATGCAGAATAAGAGTGTCGAAGGAACCGGGCTGGGCTTAAGCATTACAAAGCGTCTGGTGGAAATGATGGGTGGCGAACTGACTGTAGACAGCTACTATGGCAAGGGAAGCAGCTTTTCTTTCGTGATTCCGCAAAAATCTGTAGGTAGTGAGCTGCTGGGCGACTATAAGACAAATGCCATACAGATGAGTGAGATAAAAACCAGGGAAAGAAAGGAATATATTGCTCCTAAGGCACGAATTCTGGCAGTTGATGATAACCGGGTCAATCTTACCGTAGTCAAAGGACTACTTAAGAAGCTTAAAGTGCAGTTTGATTCGGCTGGGAGCGGTCAGGAATGTCTGGCGAAAGTCAGGCAAAATCACTATGATATTATCCTGTTAGACCACATGATGCCCGATATGGACGGTATAGAGACGCTGCGCGCGATGCAGCAGATCGAAGAGTATATAAAGAATCGCTCCGTAGTGATCGCGCTCACCGCTAATGCAATTGTAGGCGCTAAAGAAGAATACCTTAGCGAGGGATTTGAGGACTATCTTTCGAAGCCGATCGATTTCGTGATGCTGGAAGCGATGATTCAAAAGTATCTTCCTGAGGATATGATAGAGTATGTATCATGATAGCGGAATCGTTACGGATTGCTATACTACATATAGTAATTTTGCTTTGCAAAATACTAAATATATGGTAAAATATGTTTCGTGAGAAATTCTGATAATATGTTCTTTTTTGCGTATGAAATCCCGAAAATGTGAGGTATTGATCTATGGCGAAGACAAATACGGCAAATAATTATGATGCTTCCAGTATTACCGTGCTGGAAGGGCTCGAGGCAGTCCGCGTAAGACCGGGAATGTATATCGGCAGTGTTTCTACCAAGGGTCTGAATCATCTGATCTATGAGATCATGGATAACGCAGTGGATGAGCATTTGGCAGGATTCTGTACGACAATCCGTGTAACGCTTGAGGCGGACGGTTCGGCAACGGTATCGGATAACGGGCGCGGCATTCCGGTGGGAATGCATGAAAAAGGAATCAGTGCGGAGCGATTGGTGTTTACAACGCTTCATGCAGGCGGTAAGTTTGACAATGAAGCATACAAGACCAGCGGCGGATTACACGGGGTCGGTTCCTCTGTAGTCAATGCGCTGTCCAAATATATGCATGTAACGGTAAAAACGGGCGGATTTATCTACGAAGACCACTATGAGCAGGGCGTTCCCACGATGGAACTGGACAATGGACTTCTGCCGGCCGTGGGCAAAACAAAAGAAACCGGCACTACTATCAATTTTTTGCCGGATGACACGATCTTTGACCGGACGAGATTTAAGGAAGATGAAGTCAAGAGCCGTCT
>CAMWXF010000289.1 GCA_947178115.1 uncultured Lachnospiraceae bacterium | reverse complement strand
GGTGTGATAATACCCAGCGCAGCAATGACCGCACCCACCAGATAAAGTACCTTCGGCACACCGAACAACTGTCCGATCAGCACCGTACCGAAATCGGCATCCTTGGAGCCTTTAGTCACCAGAATACCGGTAGACAGCGATATCAACAACGACGGAATCTGGCTGACCAGACCGTCACCGATGGTCAGAATCGTGAATGTCTGTAAAGCATCGTTCATCTCCATGCCCTGACGCCATACACCCATGGCAATACCGCCTACAATATTGATAAAAGTTATGAGCAGACCTGCCGTGGCATCTCCTTTAACATACTTCACGGCACCGTCCATAGATCCGAAGAAGCTTGCCTCCTCCTGTATCTTGTCACGGCGTCTCTTGGCCTCCTCGTCGTCGATTGCTCCGGTATTCAAGTCGGCGTCAATGGCCATCTGCTTACCGGGCATGGCATCCAATGTAAATCTTGCGGTAACCTCAGCCACACGCTCGGAACCTTTGTTGATAATCATGAACTGTACAATGATCAGAATAACAAAGACGATACAGCCTACCACAATATCATTGCCGCCCACGTATTGACCGAAGGTACGTACTACGTTACCGGGATCTCCGGTCGTCAGAATTAATTTCGTGGAAGAAACGTTCAGTGCGATCCTGAATACCGTTGTAAACAGCAGGATCGTCGGGAAATAGGACATATTCAGCACTTCCGTCGCAAACATACAGCCAAACATGATGGTAAATGCAATTGCGATATTACATGCCAGCAGAAGATCCAGAAGCCCAGATTTAATCGGTACGATCAACATAATAAACGCGGCCAGCAGATATATGGCTACGCCGAGATCGGCCTTCTTAAGATTTCCCATGAACCTTTTTCCCCCTTTCTGTCATTATTTTGTATCTATTTTTAAAGTCTTTCTACACTTTACCCTGTAAATGATATACGAAAGCGAGCACTTCCGCCACTGCCTGATACAATTCAGGCGGCACCACGCTGCCCACGTCCACGTTGGCGTAAAGCATACGGGCAAGCGGCTTATTCTCTACAATTTCAATATGATTTTCTCTCGCCGTCTCTTTGATCTTCTGTGCCAGATAATCTGCTCCTTTCGCAATCACATAGGGTGCGTCGTAGACCTCCGGATCGTACTTGATCGCTACGGCATAATGGGTCGGGTTGGTGATGACTACATCCGCCTGCGGGAGCGCCTGCATCATACGGCGCCTGGAAGCTTCCATCATCCTCTGCTTCTGTTTACCCTTGATCTGCGGATCACCTTCCTGATTCTTGTACTCGTCTTTGACTTCCTGCTTCGTCATCTTCATATCGTTCTTGAACTTCACCTTCTGATAGACATAATCTAACAGGGCGATGATCATATAGAAAAGCGACATCCGAATCCCCAGATTCACCACCAGCATGCCTATCTGCACGATTCCCTGATTCAAGGACAGTCCATAGAACTGATACAGCGGCGGCATGTTTTTCTTCAAATATGAATAAACCACATAGCCAATGAGCCCAAGCTTAAGAAGCGACTTGACAAGCTCCATCACGGAGTTAATGGAAAAGAAACGCTTAAATCCGCTGACCGGATTCAATTTATTGAATTTGGGCTGCAATGGTTTCGTGGTAGGCCTCCATTTGACCTGAACAATATTCGCTATCACAGATATTAGGAAACCAACCAGCAGAAACGGTGCCATAATAAACAGCACCCTCGTCAGGGATTTCACAAAAAGCGCATTGAATGTCTGATCCTGTATAAAGCCGTCATACATCTTAGTGTACTCCGGTATCTGGCTGTAGATATCGTATATGTTACCTACAAAGTAAGTTCCCATATACTCGACCCAGAAATATATTAACAGAAAAAACGCCAACAGTTCAAAGGCAATGGAAATCTCCTTACTCTTCGCAACCTGACCTTCCTTACGGGCATCCGACAATTTTTTGGAAGTAGGTTCTTCTGTTTTCTCTCCGCCCGGACCATCCTTGGCGAAGAATTGGAGATTATACTCTAATATCACGTCATCGCCTCCACAAAAGATACGATCATCCTCTTCATCTCCACAAACACATAATCCGCCGCATTCGGCAGCATCCTGATCGTCAGAAACAGAATTCCGAGTCCCACCAGCACCTTGAGCTGCATACCTACCGCAAACATGTTCATCTGCGGAGACGCCTTAGCCAGAACGCCCATAACGGCATTTAACAAGATCATGGTACAGAAGATCGGCAGGATGATACGGAACGCGATCGTTATATAATCCCCCATAAATACGGCCAGAGATTCTACCAGCGACTCCGCCCGGAATATTGCCCCGTTAATGGGGATCAACGTAAAGCTGTCAATCAGCGCACGTAACAGATATTGATACATGCCGGTAATAATCATTAATAATGTAAAGAAATACTGATAAAACACACCTGTAAAAGTCGCCTGCTGTCTGGTCGTCGGATCCATCAGAGATACCATGGAAAGTCCGATCTCCATATCCGCGATACTTCCTGCCAGAGAAGTCACCGTTGCGCAGATCTGTGCGCCCCAGCCGATCAGGAAGCCTGTCATCGCTTCTTTCATAACGACAACCGCATATCCGAGCAGCGTGTTATATACCACTTCGTTGCGATCCACTGCCGTATAGAGCAGATACGCGAGAAATATACTGAATCCCACTTTAATCCGTCGCGGCACGCCGTTTAGCGAAAAAAAGGGCGCCACGTGGACAAAACAGGTCACACGCACCAGAATCAGCAGGAAATATTCTAAATCTGCATAGGTAAATGTAATATTGATCATGCCAACACTCGCTATTAATTGATATAGGCACCGAAGTTAGACCACAGCTCAATCATATATTGTACCATATTGTTCATAATCCAGTGTCCCATAACAATCAGCCCCAGAAAAATCGCCAGTATCTTCGGAATGAAGGTGAGCGTCTGCTCCTGAATGGAAGTAACCGTCTGGAAAATACTGACGATCAGACCCACACATAACGACACCAGCAAAAGAGGCGCCGCACATTTGATGATCGTATATATGGCTGTCTGTGCCACGGCTGTGACGTCATCTATTGTCATATCTTACTTCACCCTTCCCAAAAAGTAAATCTGCTTCGCAAAATAGCAAAGCGAACAGATTCAATTACAATATTTGCTTCACGAACTATAGGTTGAAGCTTTCTACCAGCCCTTTGATAATCAGATACCATCCGTCCGCAAGCACAAACAAAAGGATCTTAAACGGCATGGAGATCGTCGTCGGCGGCAGCATCATCATACCCATAC
>CAMWXF010000288.1 GCA_947178115.1 uncultured Lachnospiraceae bacterium | reverse complement strand
TTTTGATGGTGGCAACTTACAATGAAGATGGCAGTGTTAATGTTATGAATGCCGCCTGGGGCACAATGCAGGAGAGAGGTAATGTTGCTCTTAATTTGACAGAGACACATAAGACGGTAAAAAATATCAAGGCAAACGGTGCATTTACGGTAAGCATTGCTGATGCGGCTCATGTAGTGGAGGCGGATTACTTTGGTGTTGTATCAGGCAACAATGTTTCAGATAAGTTTGAAAACAGCGGTCTTACCGCGAGCAAAGCTGAAATGGTGAATGCACCGGTGATCAACGAATTTCCGATTTGCTTAGAGTGTGAGTTTATCGAATATCAGGACGACAAATACGGTTGTGGTGTGATCGGTAAGGTAGTAAATGTTACAGCAGATGAAAGCGTTATGGCTGGTGACAAAATTGATATGTCTTTAGTAAACGCTATCGCATTTGACCCGTACACGCATGGCTATTATAAGGTGACAGAAAGAGTCGGCGAAGCATTCAAAGACGGTATGCAGCTCAAAAAATAGTATTAGTATATCGCAAGGTCTCTTAGCAATGAGAGGCCTTGTTTAAGTTATCCATAAAAATATCAGATCACAATTGGAATTAAGGGAAATATGGCGTGCAGATGATCAATAAAAATGAGGATATGTTTAGTATGATAACTACCAGCTCTAAAATAGGCATCGTTTGTTGTTCAAACGGACAGAAAAAAGAATATTCCGAAGAGCTCAGGCGTTTGGAAGAAATCTTAAGAATCATTGGGCTTCAGCCTGTATTCAGCGATTATATCTATGCTAAAGAAGATGTTTTCAGCGGTACAGCTAAGGAACGTGCACGGGCGCTCATGGATTTCTATCGGGACGATGAGATAAAGGGAATATTTGATATTTCGGGTGGTGATATCGCAAATGGCATACTTCCTTATCTGGATTATGGCGTGATAGCGGACAGCGATAAGACATTTTGGGGTTATAGTGACTTGACGACTGTAATAAATGCAATCTATACGAAGACGGGTAAGGCGTCGGTGCTGTATCAGATACGCAATGTACTCTACGATCATGGAGCACAGCAGATCGAAGATTTCAGGAATACTGTCATAAATCACACCGATGATTTGTTCAGAATAGATTATAAGTTTATCTCTTCGGAAAAATCTAAAGCGATGCATGGAATCGTAGTAGGCGGTAATATCAGATGTTTCCTGAAATTGGCTGGAACGGAGTATATGCCGGATCTTACCGATAAAATATTGCTTCTGGAAGGCTACACTGGGACAGCCGCGAAAATGGAGACGTATTTATGCCAGTTGGAGCAGTTAGGAGCTTTTCGGAAAGTGGAGGGTATTTTGCTGGGAACTTTTACCGAAATGCAGGAGAAAAATGTGGTGCCGGACATAGAGACGCTTGTTCGGAAGTTTGCCGGAAATGATCTGCCGATTGCGGTAACGGGGCAGATTGGGCACGGGACGGATGCGAAAGGGATCTGGATCGGGCGGGAGTTTGGACAGTGAAGAGTGTAATATATCAGAAGTAAAGAAAGAATGTTTAATTTAGACGATTATATTTACAGAGGAAAATAGTTTGTTATAATTAAGAAGCAAGCTGGGAAAGGAGGCGTAGGCCAATGAAACTGATGAGTGCAAAAGCTCCATGCAAAGTCTGAACGGGCAGTGATTGCATGGAGTAGAATAACTGCTCTTAGACTTTGCGAACCGAGAAACAGTAAATGAATTGCTGCGAAGTTGATCTCATGAGATATGCGGCAATGAAAACAGTGATAAGGAGCAAAGTCTATGAAAAACATAATTAAAAACAAAGAATTTTTCCATACTCTGGGGGAGATGAAAACCTATCTGCTGCTGTGGAGCACCCAGTCTTTTTCCGGGCTTGGAAGTGCGATGACGAGCTATGCGCTGGTAATCTGGTCTTATACACAGAAGGGGTCGGCGCTTATGACGGCGCTATTGATGGTAAGTTCCTATGCGCCCTATGTGCTGCTCAGCATTTTTGCGGGAGCCTTGAGTGACAAGTGGAATAAGAAGAAAACCATGCTGGTGTGTGATACGCTGGCAGCAGTGACAACTGTGGTTATGCTGATTTTACTGCGTAATGACGCGCTTAAGATATGGCATCTGTATCTGATTAACGGCGTAAACGGCATTATGAATACAGTGCAGCAGCCGGCTTCCGAGGTGGCGACTACACGTGTGCTGCCTAAGAAATATTATCAGCGCGTAGGCGGGCTGGGGTATTTTGCAAGGTCTTTAAATTCCATTCTGACGCCGATCATCGCCACGGCGGTTTTAGGAATTGCCGGAATGAATGCGGTTGTGGCGTTTGACCTGTTTACGTTCGGGGTGGCATTTATTACGCTGGCGTTCGGAATACGGATTCCGGAAAATGAGGAAACGGGTGAGGAGCAGGAGAAACTGCTGACATCCGCGAAAAAAGGTCTTATGTATTTGCGCGAGGAACGGGGAATTTTCGGATTGATCATGTTTCTGGCAGCGATCAATCTGGTTGCATCTATCTATGACGCCGCTTTTCCGGCGATGATGCTGTCGAGAAACGGCGGCAGTGAGAAAACGCTCGGACTGGTGAATGCGGTAATCGGTGTGACGACCTTCGCGGGAAGTGTTTTTGCCTCATTTTTGAAGACGCCTAAGAGCAGGGTGAGGGTGATCTGTAACTGTCTGCTGTTCTCCATGAGCACGGAGAATTTCCTGCTTGCTTTCGGAAGAACGCCGCTTGTCTGGTGTATCGGCGGATTCCTCGGATGGATCGCCATACCGCTTATGAGTACGAATTTAGATGCTATCATGAGACTGCACGTGCCCGAGCAAATGCAGGGGCGGGTATATTCCGTGAGAAATTCGTTGCAGTTCTTTACCATACCGGTCGGGTATTTTCTCGGCGGACTGCTGGTGGATCAGGTGTTTGAGCCAATCATGGCCATGCAGCGTGAGGGTAGTATGCTGACGAAGATGTTTGGCAGCGGCAAAGGAAGCGGCGCGGCATTTTTGTTCTTCGTGATCGCATTTGCGGGAATCGGAGTGTGCCTGTATTTCAGGCGCAATAAGGATATCTGGGCATTGGAAGAGCGCAGGGCGGAAGAATAAATGTATAATGGCTGTCAGGGCGGTTAACATCGCTCCGGCAGCTATGCTATATTAAGAAAGTTTCTACACATTAAAGAACAGGAGAGACAATATGCGCAAACATTACATCGACAATCTGCGGAATTTTACGATCCTGCTGCTGTTTCCGGTACATACGTTTATGATCTGGAATGACTTTGGCTCTAAGTTTTACATCTGGCTGGG
>CAMWXF010000287.1 GCA_947178115.1 uncultured Lachnospiraceae bacterium | reverse complement strand
ATACAGAAAAAGGCTGATCAAAGACAAGTCGAAAAAATTTATCGGATATCCTGCCGAGAAATGGCTTGCGGCGTTGCAGATCGAAAATAGAGAGCAGCTGATACAAAATGGCATAGAGCAACTTAAACTACCTAAAAAAAATGGATAGAAAGATATGAATGCAGTCAGAAATTATCAGAAAGAACTGGATAAAATCATAGAGGATATCAGTGTGGCAGAAGGAGGCGTGCCGACGCTTTTTCTCCATAGTTGCTGTGCACCCTGCAGTAGTTATGTGCTGGAATATCTGCGGCAGTATTTCAACATTACCGTTTTCTATTATAATCCGAATATCACCGAGGATGAAGAGTACCGTAAGCGGGTGGCTGAACAGAAGAGGCTGATTGAGGCATATAATGCGGAAGCAGCAGAGGAAAGCATAGACAACGGCCGGGAAACGGATGGATATACAATCCGAGATCATGCCTATCCAATCAAAGTTGTTGAAGGCGATTACGAACCCGATCGCTTTTTCGAGATTGCGAAAGGCTTGGAACAGTGCCCTGAGGGCGGCGAGCGGTGCTTCGCCTGCTATGCGCTAAGACTCCGTGAGACGGCGAAACGTGCAAAGGCGGGAGAATATGATTATTTCACAACAACACTGTCGATCAGTCCGCTGAAAAATGCCGTAAAATTAAATGAAATAGGTGAGCAGCTTGCAAAAGAGTACGCAGTTGCATGGCTGCCTTCTGACTTTAAGAAAAAGGACGGCTATAAGCGGTCGATCGAACTGTCGAGAGAATACGATCTGTACAGACAGGACTATTGTGGGTGTGTCTATTCCCGCAGAAAGCAGGAGGGGTAAGGGAGTTCTTAAGATATATCTTCACAATCTATAAAAAAGAGGATATAATCATACTGATAAATTGGTGCACAAAGCATATGGAATTTGTCCATATTTAGTAATAAAACAGCAAAAGAACATAAAAAATTACAGAAAGGCACGAAAACAGCAATGCAGAAAATATTAGATTTAATTTCAGAGGAAATGAAGAAGGCATTCGAGGCGGCGGGTTATGACGCGGAACTCGGTAAAGTTACGTTATCTAACAGACCTGATCTGTGTGAATACCAGTGCAACGGTGCCATGGCGGGCGCTAAGAAGTACCATAAAGCGCCGCTTATGATTGCGCAGGAGGTTGCGGAGAAGCTACAGGAGAGCGACGTATTGTCGGAAGTATCTGCCGTAGCACCGGGATTCTTAAACATGAAAGTGAAAGAATCTTTCGTCAGAGATTATCTGCGTCAGATGCGTAACGATGAGAAGTTCGGATTGCAGATGCCGGAACAGTCAAAGAAGATCATCATTGACTACGGCGGTCCAAATGTGGCGAAACCGCTTCATGTAGGGCATTTGCGTTCCGCTATCATAGGTGAGAGTATCAAGCGGATCTGCCGTTATGCGGGGCATGACATTACCGGCGACATCCACATGGGTGACTGGGGACTGCAGATGGGCCTTATCATCACGGAGCTTCAGAAGAGACAGCCCGATTTGATTTACTTTGATGCGTCCTATGAAGGAGAATATCCCGAGGAGGCGCCTTTTACCATATCGGAATTGGAAGAAATCTATCCGACGGCGAGTGCAAAATCTAAGGTGGATGAGGCGTATAAGGCGGAGGCGATGGAGGCCACACATAAGCTGCAAAGCGGTGTTGCCGGTTACCGCGCACTTTGGAAACATATCATGCATGTGTCGGTGACGGATTTAAAGAAGAATTATGATAATCTGAACGTGGAATTTGACCTGTGGAAAGGGGAATCGGACGTACACGACATCATCCCCGGTATGGTGGAGCAGATGAAAGCGGGCGGTTACGCGTATGAGAGCGACGGCGCTCTGGTGGTGGATGTCAAGGAAGAGACAGATACGAAGGAAGTGCCGCCGTGTATGATTCTCAAATCAGACGGAGCGGCTCTGTATAATACGACCGACCTCGCGACGATCATGGATCGTATGGAGCACTATCATCCTGATAAAATGATTTATCTGACGGATAAAAGGCAGGAACTGTATTTTGAACAGGTATTCCGCTGTGCAAGAAAGACCGGTCTGGTCAATGAAGATACCGAGCTGGTTCATATCGGTTTCGGTACGATGAACGGCAAGGACGGCAAGCCTTTTAAGACAAGAGAAGGCGGCGTCATGCGTCTGGAGAATCTGATCCGCGAGATCAACGAGGAAATGATCCGCAAGATTCAGGAGAATGCCGAGACAAAAGGCTATCAGGTAGATGAAAAGGAAGCAGAGGAGACGGCGAAGATCGTGGGAATGGCGGCGATCAAGTACGGAGATCTGTCCAATCAGGCTTCTAAAGACTATATATTTGATATGGACAGGTTTACTTCCTTTGAGGGAGATACCGGCCCGTATATTCTCTATACGATCGTACGAATCAAGTCAATTCTGAATAAGTATACAGAGCAGGGTGGAGTATTGACTGATACAGTCATAGAAGCGGCGGTGAATGATTCCGAGAAAAGTCTAATGCTGGAGGTGGCGAAATTTAATGCCATGATGGAAGCGGCATACGAAGAGATCGCGCCCCACAGGATCTGTGCATATATCTATGATCTGGCGAATGCGTTTAATCATTTCTACCATGAGACGAAGATTCTCGCGGAAGAGGATGCGCAGAAGAAGGCAGGCTGGATCGCGTTGCTTGCATTGACTAAGGATGTGCTTGAGGTTTGCATTGACTTGCTTGGTTTCTCGGCGCCGGAGAGGATGTAACAAAAATTCCTATATATTATTTAAGAAGCGGAACAAATCTTTTAACAGAATTGTGAAAGAGGTGTTCCGCTTTGTTAATTAAAAAAATGAACCGATTTCTCACTCGTGGACTCTTATTAATAGGTGCACCGAAAAGAACAGGGGAGAGGAAATTTTGAAGGAAGAAATTCTGGTAGCGCAGTTGCGGGAAGGCAACAGGGGTGCTTTCGACGAACTGTATGAAAAGTACAAGAATATGGCAATCCATACGGCATATCTGATCACAGGCAATCTGGCGGACAGCGAGGATATTACACAGGAAACCTTTGTGAAAGTCTGGCTGCATATCCGTGAACTCAAGGACGACAGTGGATTTAAGCCGTGGATGATGCGGATTCTTGTCAGGACTGCCTACCGGATCGGAAAGAAGAATAAGCGTGAGAGTCCGAATGACGAGACGGTAGAAAGAATGGAAAACCGGACAGATACTTCTTCTCTTGACAAGGTAATACAACTGGAAGAGGCTGAAATGATCTCTGCGGCGGTCAGAGCGCTTCCCGTAAAGCTCAGAACGGTGGTTGTTTTATATTATTATGACTCGTTTTC
>CAMWXF010000286.1 GCA_947178115.1 uncultured Lachnospiraceae bacterium | reverse complement strand
GAAAGGTTTGAAGTTGTTCGCCATTATTAACGTGAGAAAGGCACGGGTATTAGTGTGGAGAGACAGAAAGAAAGGACGAACAGGAATGCAGGGGAACGGAAATGAAGTATTGAAGAAGAAACAGTTTTTATCTGCACAGGTGGATTTGAGTAAATTTAATCCCGCGCAGTTTGAAGAAGCCACGGACGAGGAGAAAAAGCAGCAGGACGTCATGGGAGAATCAACTACCTTCTTTAAGGATGGTATGAGACGTCTGCGCAAGAATCCGCTGGCGATGGCAAGCATCGTTATATTGCTGTTAATTATCGTAACGATTATTGTTGCACCACATATTGTTCCTTATAAGTATTACGAGATTATTTCGGTGGACGGCGTCCGTGACAAATCGGCGTCCAATCTCGCACCGTTTACATATTCCAAACTGGAGACGCAGTATATGGAGAAGACTGGGGAGAAGCTTTTCCCGCATATTCTGGGGACAGACAGTCTGAGCAGGGATTATTTTATCAGAGTAATCTACGGAACGAGGGTAAGTCTTTCTGTCGGTATCGTGGCATCCGTCATGGTTCTGATGATCGGACTGCTCTATGGTTCCATTGCCGGATATTTCGGGGGCAGGATAGACTTGATTATGATGCGGATCGTGGATATTATTTATTCTTTGCCGGATATGTTGATCATCATCCTGTTATCGGTGGTGTTAAACCAGACGCTGGCGCCTTTTATCGCGGGCACCGTGCTGGAAAGCCTCGGAACGAATATGATTTCTATCTTTATCGTGTTCGGTCTGCTCTATTGGGTCAGCATGGCCAGATTGATCCGTGGACAGATTCTTACGATCAAAAATAATGAATACGTGCTGGCGGCCAGATGTATCGGTACAAAGAACGGTAGGATTTTGAGAAGACATATTTTGCCGAACTGCCTTTCCGTCATTATTATCACGACGGCGCTTCAAGTGCCAAGTGCGATTTTTACCGAGAGCTACTTAAGTTTCCTTGGTCTCGGTGTATCTGCACCGCTCACATCTCTTGGAAGCCTTGCGAACGATGCAAGGGCAGGCATGCAGTCTTATCCGCACAGGCTGATCGTACCGGCAGTCACGATCTGTCTGATCGTATTGGCGTTGAACTTATTGGGCGATGGTCTTCGTGATGCCTTCGACTCTAAATTGAATTAAGGAGATAAGCATATGGGCCAAGAAAATAACTATATTTTGGAAGTAAAAGATTTACATACAAGCTTTTTTACCGACAACGGGGAGGTACAGGCGGTCAACGGTATTTCCTTTAATCTTGAAGCCGGAAAGACGCTCGGTATAGTTGGGGAATCCGGCTCCGGTAAATCCGTTACCGCGTATTCCATTATGCAGATTCTGGCGGAGACCGGAAGAATTACCGGCGGGGAAGTGAGATTTCACGGCGAGGACATCACGAAATGGAATAAGAAGCAGATGCAGAAATTCCGCGGCGCGAAATGTTCCATCATTTTCCAGGATCCGATGACAAGCCTGAATCCGGTATTCACGATTGGAAGCCAGCTTACGGAAGCGATCCTTCTGCATACGGATAACAATAAGAAGCAGGCGAAAGAGCGAGCCATAGAGATGCTGACGCTGGTCGGCGTGAATGAGCCGGAGAGCCGTATGAAACAGCATCCGCACGAGTTGTCGGGCGGTATGAGACAGCGTGTCATGATTGCCATGGCGCTTGCCTGTGAGCCGGATATTTTGATTGCGGACGAACCAACGACGGCGCTGGATGTGACCATTCAGGCGCAGATTCTGGAGCTGATGCAGGATTTACAGAAAAAATTAGGTATGACGATTATCATGGTAACGCATGATCTGGGCGTTATCGCAAGTATGTGCGATGAGATTCTGGTCATGTATGGCGGGCGCGTTTGCGAGCGCGGTACGGCGGACGCCATTTTCTATCACCCGGCGCATGAATATACCAAAGGGCTTTTGCGTTCCATACCGAAAGCGGATAACATGAACGAGAAGCTGATTCCGATTGGCGGTACGCCGATCAACTTATTACAGATGCCCGAGGGCTGTGCATTCTGTCCGCGCTGCGACGCGGCCATGAAAATCTGCCTGAAAGAGAAACCGCAGGAATTCCGTGTTGGTGAGACACATATTGCCAGCTGCTGGATGAACATTAAGGAATTATATGAAGCACAGGAAGGAGAACGGGTATGAGTGAAAACGAAAAATATCTGCTGAAAGTAGAACACTTAAAACAGTACTTCCCGGTGCGAAGAGGATTTAAGACGATTCCTCTCAAGGCAGTTGACGATATTTCATTTTCCGTAAAACCGGGCGAGACGTTAGGGCTTGTGGGAGAATCCGGATGCGGTAAGACGACTGTGGGGAGAACGCTTCTGCGTCTTTACCAGCCCACCGCAGGACGGATCGTGTTTGACGGAGACGTGCTCTTTGACAGCGGTGAGCAGTACGATGAGAACGGGAAGGTGGTTTTGGGGGCGGACGGCAAGCCTGTTATCGGTAACAAGGTCGATGTCAATATGCTTCCTTACCGCAAGCAGATGCAGATGGTATTTCAGGATCCTTATTCTTCCTTAAATCCGCGTATGACGGTGGAAGATATCATCGGGGAGCCGCTTGACGTCCATAAGTTGTATCGTAGCAGGGACGAGCGTCGTGAGAAGATTCTGGGTTTGATGGAACTGGTGGGGCTGAACGCGGAACATGCCATGCGTTACGCGCATGAGTTCTCCGGCGGACAGAGGCAGCGTATCGGTATTGCAAGGGCGTTGGCCGTTAATCCTAAATTTATCGTGTGCGACGAGCCGGTATCGGCACTTGACGTATCGATTCAGGCACAGGTTGTCAATATGTTTGAAGAATTGCAGGAGAAACTGGGCGTTGCTTACCTTTTTATTGCCCATGACCTTCTCGTTGTACATCATATTTCTGACCGAATCGCGGTTATGTATCTCGGAAAGATGATGGAACTTGCGGATGCGGATGAGTTGAATGAAAATCCCATTCATCCCTATACGTTAAGTTTACTGTCGGCAGTTCCGATTCCTGACCCGGAGACGGCAAGGAAGAGTAAACGTATCGTTCTGGAGGGAGATGTGCCGAGTCCGCTTAACATGCCTACCGGCTGCCCGTTCCGCACCAGATGCCGCTATGCCACAGAGCAGTGCGCAAAAGAGATGCCGCAGTTGACGGACAGGGGCAACGGTCATTTTGTTGCCTGCTTCAATAAATAAGGTTTTCTCCCGTTTGGGTGAAACATAGATTTTAATATTTTTATAGGAGGAATGGTTATGAAAAAGAAACTAGTAGCGGTCTTACTTGCTGCAAGTATGATCGTGGGCCTTACAGCCTGTGGTTCCG
>CAMWXF010000285.1 GCA_947178115.1 uncultured Lachnospiraceae bacterium | reverse complement strand
TTGAGATTAGTCATTAGTTCATCCAGCACATCTATGACATTCCGGTACTGATCAAGAACCTCTTCCGCTTTTTCTTCTACCAGGTTCAAACGATTCTCTTTGACAGCCATCTCCTGCTCTCTGGCCGCCTCGGACAACCTGCTTGCACCGATTGATTTCATGGCGTTCTTCAATCCGTGCATCTCTATACAATACCTCTCGTAATCTTTTCGTTCATAACACTCTCTGATTAACGGCAGCTTCTCCCTGCCTTCCTCCAGAGCAGCGTCCAAAACTTCCAAATAAATCTCCTCATCCCCGGCACACATTACAATTCCTTCTTCAACATCGAATCCCCTTTTCTCTAAATCGTTAATGGTACGAACCGGTTCCATTCTCACCCTCCATTCTGTCATGATCATAATAAATATATAAAAGCATTATTATAATAATATCACATCAAATGTCGGTTTGGCTACTGTCTTCTTGCTTTTTTGGTTTTTTTAGTTCTTTCTTCTCCCTGCCTTCCGTAAGACCGTCTATCATCTTTTCAATAATCAGTTTTTTTACGTACACATCAAAACTTAACATGCAGATCATAGAAAACAACTGCAGAAACTCTTTATCCTCCTGCGGCGCTTCCTGAAAAGTCTGCCCTGCAATCTTAAATTTATCCACAAGATCCTCTTTCAGCGCATCCCTCTGCTCTCTCTCCAATCCAAACACTTCTTCATAGACTTGTTCCAGATCGAATCCACCCGAAGCGTGAAAAAACTTTTCCGTAATCGGCGCTAACAGCTCCTGTATGTCACTGATCGACAATATCCCTTTGTAATAGTAGATAAAAATAAGCAGCAGCACATGCTCCTTGGAATATTTCTTCTTCACCGGCGGCGGAAGCAGATTGTTCTTGGCATAGTTATTGATCATCGTCTTAGTCAGAATCTTATCCTCCGCAGGATCTCTGGTCGTACTTCGCAGATGTGATTCCATAAAGGTCGTGACCTGATCCATATACAGATCAATATCCGGAATATCCTCCGATTTAATATATTCGATTCTGTCCAGACTTGCCAGTATGCTCTCCAGCAGATTCTCGTTGTTGATCGTCATCTTGTGCACCTTCCATTTCCAACATACCGTCCCATTCTCTGTATGAAACTAACGGAACCATATGCCAGAGCTGATTTCTTTATTTAATATACATGTTCTATTATATAGTTTTTATTACTACATGACAAGTCTTTTGTCAGCCATAACAATTTTGTTGTAACAGTTCAGCCTTGCTTCACTGTTACGGACCGTTACATTTTGTTTACAACACATCATAATTATGGTATATTCATACATGAAAGCGCTAAAGTTTTAACGTGTGAAAGCATGTTATCTTTCTTCAAATATAGCGCAACAGGAGGATTTTTACTATGAATCAAAAAATAAAGACCGAAGCAGTTGACCGATTATTCGACGCTGTGCTGTGTCTGAACACAAGAGAAGAATGTTACAATTTCTTCGAGGATCTGTGTACGGTCAATGAACTGCTGTCCTTATCCCAGCGCTTCGAGGTTGCCTCCATGCTTAAGGACAAGCGCACTTATCTGGAAATCGCTGACAAAACCGGCGCGTCAACTGCAACAATCAGCCGTGTCAACCGTTCCCTCAACTATGGCAATGACGGATATGATATGATCTTCGAGCGACTGACATCCAATACCTAAAACAGGCGCTTTATCAAAGAAGAACCGGCTGACCTGCCGGCTCTTCTCTCATTATCCGTCAATATTAATCAAATCCATGGGATCAATGTATTTCTCATCATAGGTAATCTGATATCCCAACTCCGTATTGTCTTCGCCGATCACATACAGGATCGCTCCTCTGACCACTTCATCGCCTTCTTTGACCATTGCCTCCCCGTCATTGCGGTAGATACTGTTGTAACCATTCCCGTGATCTATCCTGATACAATGAAGATAGCCGCTGTCCGTCGTAATCGATGCTACCGTGCCGTCCGCTGCCGAGATAATACTGTTTCCCTCAGCGCCGTTTAACTTGACCATAGGATTCTCACCATCGGCTTCCTCCAGTGAAGCCGATGAAGACATGGGGAAGCCCACCGGCATATGCGCCTGCGCTCTGGCCTGCTCCATGGCCTCTTCCTCTTCCACCTTCTGATTGATCGTATCGCTTAAAATAATAACCTTGTCCGTCAGTTCTTCCCTGAGATCGACCAAGTCTGCATTCTCCTCCGTCAGCCGTGTGATCTCTTCCTGCTGCCCGGCAGTCTCTGCCTCCAGAACCTCTATCCTCTCCGCCTCCCTGTGACATATAATCGACAGAATTGTGATTGCTGCCAGCACGATCACCGTCAGCGACTCTATCAACCCCGGCCCGATCCCCATCTGCCGAATATGTCCGTCCTTGGAATCCGCGAAAATCATCAATGTATAAGTAGACTTTCTCTTTCTCCTGCTGCCTTCTGTATCGCTCAACGAAAATCACCTCCAGCCTGTATATAGTACTATTGTACCACAAGTACTCCGTATAATACAATCTTTTGTTTACATAAAAACTATTCTCCGCACAAAAACCCCGCCTCCGCCAGCGCTTTCTCGACTGCATCAAGCGTCTCCTCACGCTCCGCCTCGATGGTGTGTAAATGTACGCCCTCCGTCAGCTCGGTAAGCGGTTTCGTCTGATGCTCCTCCACTCTGCGCATAAATTCCCGCACATCGGCACGGCTGCGGATCACCAGATCACCGGACAGCCGCCCATATATCTCATGCTCCACAATCACGTCCACCACCCATCCGCCTGCGTCCACGATGCAGTTCAGTTCCCGCACAATATCTTCTCTGCCGTGTCTGACCCGGACCTCTCTTCTGAACCACTCCCGTTTCGGAGGTTCTTCATATAAAAGATAACCCCTGTTGGTGGAAATAATATTGCGGTAGGAAGTCCGCAGCAGCGCCATGTCCTGTACGATCACCTGACGGCTGACGCCCAGCTGCTTCGCAAGCTCGGTTCCGGATACCGCCTCCTTCGCTCCGCTTAAGATTTCTATGATCTCTTTTCTCCTCGCTTCACCCTTCATTCTTTCCGTCCACTCCGTCTATATGCTCACACCGTACATCGGAATTCGAACCAATGCACGGTATTTTACTACAAAAACTATACCATATGTTGATTCACCGTACAAGGAAAACACAAAACCCATGTCTGATAAAGATTCGTAAAAACAATGCTTTACATTTATAAAGACATGTGCTATTCTATGAATGTTGATACAACAATTTACTTATTATTTTTTGGAGGTATGTACGATGAACAAAGGTACAGTTAAATGGTTTAACAACCAAAAAGGTTACGGCTTCATCTCTGATGAGCAGGGTAACG
>CAMWXF010000284.1 GCA_947178115.1 uncultured Lachnospiraceae bacterium | reverse complement strand
GACGGCGCGGAGACCGTGCATTATCTCTACAACGCGAACGGAAGCCGCCAGGCGACGGTTTACGCCGACGGGACACGGGAGGACTATGTCTACGACGCGGCGTCCCGCGTAATCCTGCTGACCCACACCGACCGCGCCGGAAGCGTGCTGGATCGCTATGAATATCAGTATGACGCAGCAGGAAACCTTCTGTGCGAAACAAGCGCAAGAGGGACGAACGTCTACACCTACGATGCGGACGGCAGACTTCTTACGGCATCGGAGCCGGACGGTAAGATAACAGGCTATACCTACGATGCGGCGGGGAACCGTGCGGCAAAGGAGGTATCGTATCCGGACGGAAGCCGGGTAACAACCGTCTATGCGTATGACAGCTCGAACCGGCTGCTGACGGAGTGCGAAAGCGACGGAACAGTCACTGGCTACGAGTACGATAACAACGGGAATCTGCTGCGCCAGGAGACGACGCCGGGGAAGACTGCGGGAAATGGAATGCCGGGGACCGTGAGCGGCGCGGCGATTACGGCGGAGGCGCAGGGAGACGGAACGGCGGAAAACAGCGCGAATACGGCAGACCGAGTGAATGAAACCGTAGCGTCAATGGGCAATTTGCTGGCAGATTCTGCGGGCATAATAGCGACCATGGCGCTGTCCGATTGGCAGAGTGCCACAGCTGCGGTGTCGCCGGAGCCGTTGGCGTTGGGAGCAGATACTACAGATGTAGTGGCTGCAGGAATGTCGGCTGATCTTTCCGATGTGCTTCCGGAATTTATACCGGGTGCAGAAGACACACTGACCGGAAGTGCAGTAACGTCTTCCGTTATTACCTACACCTACGACAGCTTCAACCGTCTGACCTGCTATGACAACGGCAGCATCCTCGCGCAGTATGATTACAACGCGGAGGATTACCGCGTTCGTAAGACGGTTATGGATGATGCCGGGCTTCGGGAAACCTTATATTTCTATGAAGGCAGCCATGTCGTGTACGAGGCCGACCGTACAGGCAGCATTACCGCAAGGAATGTCTACGGGACAAATCTTATCAGCCGGAGTGTTGATGGGCAGAGCTATTATTATCTGTACAATGCGCACGGCGACGTCGTTATGCTGGTGGATACGGCGACCGGTGAGCCTGCGGGGACCTACTGCTACGATGCGTTCGGCACACTGATCTCGCAGACCGGCGAGGTGGACAACAACATTCTGTATGCAGGTTACCAGTATGATCTGGAAACCGGGTTGTACTATGTCAACGCACGGTACTATGACAGCACGACCGGAAGGTTTATCACGGAGGATACTTATGCGGGGAGGTATTATGACCCGCTGAGCCTGAACCGATATACATACTGCCAGAATAATCCGCTGCGGTATACGGATCCATCGGGACATATGTTTTTGACAATACTGGTCGGAGCGCTGATCGGAGCAGCCATTGGAGCGGGTGTTGAGATTGTCAGTCAGAAGGTCGTTGAGAAAAAGGAGGAGATTGACTGGAAGGCCGTTGAATATGAGGCGGCGGTTGGTGCGATAAGCGGAGCGATCGGTGGCTTTTTCAGAAAGGCAGGCGGGGGTGTATTGGCAGCTGCCAGAGAGTCCGGAAAGAGCGTAGCGAAGGAGGCCGCGAAGCGTGTCATCACAGCAGGCGTCAGCGGTGCAGTCGGAGGATTTCTGGAGGATGCCGGAAGGCAAAAGTTTGTCGAAGGGAAGAGCAAGTTTGACGTTGGGCGGCTTTTCCGGACAACAGGAATCGCCGGCCTCTCGGGAATGGCCGGGGCAGTGGTTGGAGTCTTCAAGAATATCTTTTCGGAATATCGAGTGGAGACGGTGACGAAGACCGTTACACGGACAAAAACCGTAAATATGTGCCATAACAGCAGGGTCAATTGTCCAAATCATCCGAACCATCCGGTTGCTGTAGGTACATATCAGCAGACAATAACGGTTAGAGAACTTGTCCACACAGGGAAGCAGGGCGCGGAGAACGCTGCAAAGAGTGCGGCTGCCGGTCTGGATGATGATGTGGCGGGAATCGTGGCAAGGAAGAAGAGTCCGCTGGATCAGGTGAAGGACTGGTGGAAAGAAATCACTGACTCAGGTGGAAAAGGCAGTGCGAATAGATATGTAAATGGTCAAAGGAAAAGCAAATATCATGAACTTACAGATACCGAAATTGCCAGTTTGAAGAATGACATAAGAGAAATTGGAGCTGATGAAAACTTTTTTAGATTTAATGAAGGCACCCAGACACCATACTCTGATAAGTATGGGGTAATATTTGTTAAGGGGGATGTTTTACCCGATATGAATTATTCAAGCCATCCAAGAGATTTAATGAGCCAAAAAGCAGTTTTAGCGCATGAATATTATGGACACAAATATTTTGACGATTTATATGGGAAAAGAAATCCGAAGGTGGGGGCTTGGAATGATGAATTTAGAGCAAGTTATAATGCAGCATTAATTACTCCTAATCTTGAAGAGATGGATAGGATGTATTTAATGTTGGATGCGCTTGAAAGGGCAAAGGACGCAGGAGTGAATATAAAAATAACAGACACGATCAGGAGGATTTTATATGGCCGTTGAGAGAGATTTGACAGAGTAGGAGGAAAAGATAATCGGTAAAGCAGTTGATGAGTTTGAAAAATATGGAAAGACAAATATTACATGCCCTATATGCAATGGAAAACTAGCATATGACGGGAATCGCTATTATTCGTCATTTACCATATTGTGTGAAAATTGTGGAGATATTTATTCCTTACGGGGACTTTAGTTTATTTGCTTTTCTAAAAATGTTCGATCCAGTTGATTTTTATATAACCGGATAGACTTAGCCGACTTGACTCCTGCCTCCTTTGTTTTAAACTGTTAGTATAGCGTATCCGAAGTTTCGAGTGTATGATATTTTTTCTGTAAATAGCTATTAGTAACAGGTCTTCTATGATAAAATCTAAATCATAGGAGGCCTGTTATTATGGCAAACAGAAAAAAGAAGTCTACAAAGCGAAACCCATGACGAATGGAAAATGCAACATCATTCAGGGATTGCTGCAGGAGTACAGTAACCGCTTAATAAAATAGCGGATATTAAAAATCTCGCAGTTCCTATATAAAAGAACAAGAACTGCGAGCGTTTTACTCTATCCATATTTAGCAGATGAAGGTAGTTTTGCTACATTGCCCCGGAGCAGCTGGCAATGACTTCCTGATCCCAGGGTGCCAGCTTTGCCAAGGCATCATCGGTCAGCTTTGTATCAGGTAGACGTTCCAGCAGATATTTCAGATATTTATAGATATTCAGGCCATGCGCCCTGGCCATCTCAACCATAGTGTATACGGTTGCGCTGGCCCCGGCTCCTTTCGGGGTATCAC
>CAMWXF010000283.1 GCA_947178115.1 uncultured Lachnospiraceae bacterium | reverse complement strand
CCTCTGTACTCAGATATTCTACACGGACGATATCATTATTTTTATCACGAACCAGCCGCAGATCAACAGTCCCGCGTTCGTTATAGTTAAAATTCTCGAAAGAACCGTCTGATCTTACATCCATCAGAAGGCGGACGCGGGCATTATGATAATAGTAAGCATCTTTGATAGTGATAATGTCGTTTTGGTTGTATTCGTCCAGAAGTCCTTTATCTTCCAGATAATCACTTAAATATTCGTAGGAAGAATCAGCATTTTGCACCTCTTCCCACTCGTCAAAGTAGTCAGTATCATCCATAAAGTCTGCATCATCGAATATATCTTCGTATTCATCAGACAAAATGTAGTAGTAGTCGGCTCTGCCGTCTTTTTTACATCTTTCAAGCCAGCTTTTCCTTGATTCTTCATCCAGTTCTCCAGATAAAACGGCGAAGAAGTTAACTTTGTCTTCCTCATATGCCTTGAGGGTATAATGGTCCACGATATTCTTTGAACTCTGTGTATCCGACATATCTGTACGTTCGAACATACCTATACAGCATGCAAAGAATGAGATGTTTTCGTCCTCATACATGCGGTCAAGATAATTCTGCTGTGTTTCTGTGTCTAATTCTAAGAAAATAGCTCCGAAGTAGGTCAGCATTTCTTCCTCATAATATTTTTCTGCCAGCGAATTCATATTGGTCTCACCTACATATTCCATGCTGACAATGAAGGGATACTCCAACGGGCGGGAAGTAGATCTTGCAGCTTTTGGAGCCATGCGTTCAATCAGTGCGGTGACTGCTGATATAGCCGTTGCATCTGATATATTTTTTTCAGATTTTGCACTGAAGAAAACAGGCATTGTGCTCTGGTCAGACAGGGTGATCAGTGTACTGCTGTATTTGCTCTGCGCTTTGGCGGTCAGGTTATAACCGATCTCGATGATATAAGGAGCCTGGTAGTATGCTGACTGTGTGTAGTTGTACAGAGTTACGGAGTCACCGGTTCCGGAATCATCGGTTACAGAATCATTGTCACCAGGGCGGTAGATTTCCTGAATATCGTCACCGGAGCGGTAAGCTTCCTGAATTTCCGTGGAGGCAGCAATTACGATATCCACATCTTCCTGCGTCATATTACCATTTTCCAGTGATGTCCGGCACAGGGGCGTGATATGGCGGACAAGCCGTTGCATTTCGCGATCTCGCCATGAACCAAACGAGTGGTACTCGTCTTTGCGGACGAGAACAAGTTTACTGTAGCCATTCGTAACAGTGGAAAGCGGTTTGTCTGCTTCGGTAGCGCCGCCTGTAAGAATATAGAAGATTCCATCTTCATATTCGATGCTGTAATCCAATGCCGCAGTATTTCCGGTATCAGCGGCAGTTTGGCTGTCTGAGGAGCCGATAGTGCTGCCCGTTGTTTCACCGTCGGATGAAATCGAAGTGTCGGTTAGCGTTATGCGGTCAGTCTATGATTTCGTGGTAGGCGCTGCATATGCGCCGAGAACCGCTGCACCGCCGACTAATATACCAGTAATAAATACGGCAACAGTTTGTACTGCTTTGGGAATTTTCTTGTATTTCATGATTGCCTCCAACCGTCCTTTCAATAATTCTTTGCTTTCGTTTAGGGTAACGGAAGCCAGCGTGTCCTGATAGGAACCGCCTGTGCCAATGGCATTTAGCAGCGTGTCACCGTAAGATTTGCGCGATTTGTCGGAAAGTGTCGCAATAACTCTCTCATCACAGGAGAGTTCGCAAGTCCGATTGATCTCGCGACCCATTAGGTAAGCGAAGGGATTAAACCAGTGCAGACAGATGGTAAGCTGCACCAGCCATTTATAGAACATATCCCGTCTTTTATAATGAATCAGTTCGTGCAGTACCGTGTAATAGAAATCATCTTCCGAAAGATCGATGGTCGGTAGCACAACACGGGCATGTGTGAATCCGATTAATAATGGTGATGATACGAGATCGTTTACGCATAATTCGACCGTGCCCTTAATATGGTTTTCAGTCATAATCTGTCCGAAACGTTCCAACAGGATGATATCATCTACAGGTTTGCTTCCGGCGATGACATATTTCACAAAACTCTGATAGACGGTGATCTTGCGCACAAACAGAAGCTGTGCAGCGATCAGCCAGAATATGCAGAGTGCCTGAATGGTATTTTCCGTTATGCGGTGTACCGGTTTGTTTTCTGATATATCATCGGCAGATTGCGGAAAATTATCGTTGCCGATTCTGGAGTATGTTATGGCAACTTCGGCTGCCGGATTGTCCATATTGCCTGTCGCAGTATCTTTTTTAGTGGAAGAGTCTTTTGTATTCGTTTCGATATCGGCATTGTCGTTGCTGTCTGTATAGGCGGCAAAGTCCTCAGCATTCGGTTCGATATCTGCATGATTGTTGCTGTCTATATGGGCAGGAGAGTAAGCTCCTGATTGTTCTACTAGCTGTTCCGCCTGCCTGAAAAGGTTTCCTATCAAGCTTGTTTCAGGTGTTATAGGAAGGAGAAGGCGGGCAATTACCAAAAGCCAGATATAGTACTGCCAACGTTTGCTCAGCCGGTTTCGGTATAGCGGACGGCAGACTAAAAGGAGAAGGATCAATATAGTTCCCGAAAGCGACAGAGATAAAATTGTTTTAAATAATTCAAGCATGTTTAGCAGTCCTCCATACCGATGTAGTGCTTGATGCAATGGTTTGCTTATGTAATCAGAATTTCCATGTAGATGACGACTTAGGATTCGTTTTTAGTATCATGTGAGATTTCGGCGTTTAATTCGTCCCAGTATTTCTTCAAATCTTCGTAATCCGCGGCGGACAACAGATCCTTCTGTATCAGTGCGGAGACAAGACCCTTAGCATTGCCTTCATAGACCTTGTGTAGAAATGTCTCTGTCTGTGACGATTGATATTCGTCTGCGGATACGATCGCCGTGTATTTGTTCCGGTGTCCGATCTTATTGGTTTTCAAAAGCCCTTTGTCGATCAGACGGGAAAGCAGGGTGATGATGGTATTCTTCGTCCAATCCATTCCCTTCTCTGACAGTGCTGCGACGATCTCAGCGTAGAGCGCTGCCCCTCCGTTTGCCCAGATCACTTTCATCAGTTCCAGTTCATAGTCCGATATCTGCTGCATGGTATAGCCTCCCTTTATGTGTACGACGTAAGAGTACAATGTGTTATCTAAACAAAAGATAACATTTTGTACTCTTAGTGTCAATACTTATTTTTTATTAAGAAACAGTTCTGCTTTTCGAGTTTATAGAGCACGGTTCGAGTCGTTTTTCTCCCGGTATATGTCTTCAAGCAGGCGCTGGATATTTTCCGCCTTTTTAAAAATTTTTATGAAAAGCGGAAAGCGTAAACAAAACTTTAACAATTGGGTGATATAATGTGATT
>CAMWXF010000282.1 GCA_947178115.1 uncultured Lachnospiraceae bacterium | reverse complement strand
CTCTCCGTAACGCTTTCTCTCATGACCAGACGCAGGCAGCACAGCGGAACCAGAAGTGCAGCCGCAAACAGAAACGGCAGCACGATCCACATCGGCATCAGAGAGTATCTCCATGTGGCGCACCATGCGCTTGCCGTATGGATGATCCACCATCTTCCCAACAGCCATGTAAACACCGACACCATCGGCACAAGGAAGGCAGTCAGCACGCCGCCATATGCCAATCCCTCATAAATAAGCAGCCTGTGGATCTGCCTCTGCGTCATGCCCAGACTCTCATACACCGCAAACTCTTTTTTCCGTACAAGCACGCTCGTCACCAATGCATTGCCGAAATTTAACACACCGATCAGCAGCAAAACCGCCCCTACAAACATAGGAATCATATAAGTGTGGAACAGCGCGTTCTTAAACTCCCACTGATTGTCGCTTCGCATCGTAACCCCGATTCCTGTGTCCCCTATAAGCTCCTTCAGAAAAACTTCAAACTCTTCTTGACTATCCAGGTCAACATCCACCAATATATTCCTGACACCACTGTCGGGAAATAATTCTTCATAAGTCTGCACCGGCATATAATAGGAAATGTTATACTCCGCTTTCCGGCTGTCAGAACCGGTAAGCATGCGGCTCTTATAGGAAACAGCCGCCATGATCTCAAAAGAACGTCCGCCGATCTCCACCTTGCTTCCCACCGGAGGCGTCGAGACGAAGGACGTGCTGCTGGCACCCGAGGCAATCACATAATCTCCCGTGGCAAACAGGTCTGCGTCGTAGGAGCCTTCAACGTACTCTCCGTCAAGCAGCGCCACAGACAACGCCAGTCCGTCTATTCCTGTAGCAATACCGATATACTCTCCGGTTTCCCGGAATATCGCATAACCGGCTAACCAGTCCGGCGAGCCCGCCATGGCCTCTTTTCTGACAACACCGTCCGAATCCTCACTCTCGAAATTATCTACAATAAGCGCACGCTCTTCCTCACTTGCATACATAGGCACTTCCATCGTGCATATTGTTCCCAGTTCTGTCACCGCCTCATGTTCCGCAAGCTTATGTCTAAACTCCGGTGTGATACTCCGGCTCCACGGATTATAACGCTGGAGATTGGTAACCGCAGAGGCATCTGCAATCAGATAGTCACTGTAAGCAATATCTTCCAGATACTTATCCTCATCGGCACTGACATACTGCGTCCAAAGAACACACAGCAAGGTCAGGGACAGCAGCATGGAAGCAGCCGCCAATGCAGATTTGCCTTTGTCCCGTCTGATTCCTGACAGCTTCATGAGCGGTATCACGGTACGCCGGGGCACTGTACCGACAAATCGTACAGCCTCGGCAGGACTGATCTTTGATACGAATTTCGCCGGCAGCATGCAGGCTGTCAGCGTTATCAAATACGTGAACAGCGCACTGTACACAAACGGAGCCCATCTGAAAAAAAGCAGTGCCGGATTCTGCCCTCCCGTATTTAAGACCACATACGGGGCAACTGCTGCACAAAGCGCAAATCCAAGCAGCCACCCTACAGGAATTGCCGGAAGGCACAGATATGCCGCCTGTCCTGATAAAAGTCGGCCGATCTGCCTCGGGCTCATCCCAAGACTCTTCAACCGCCCGTAGAATCTCACATTCTCACCGGCGGAGATGCGCACGATATTGTACACCATCAACATACCGCACGCCGCAACTGCAATATTGATCATATAGTATGGCACTGCTTTTCCTTCCGCACGTTCTACTCTGGCCTCGTTATACGCCAGATTGGTATCATAGACAACGCCATCCACCCCCAGATCAGCGAGCAGTTCCTCGGCCTGCATACCCAGCTCATCCGGCCGGTACAAAGTCACTCCCAGCGTCACAAGATCCGGCGCATCGGGACAGAGCCTGTCCGCGGCCGCCGGAGCGATCCAGGCGCAAGTCTCCGTAGAACCCATGTCGCTGCTCCACCATCCGCAGAGCCGGAAAGTACTCACCCGTTCCTCCCCGCCATCCACGGGTATCCAGCGCAGCACTACCTCGGCTCCCTCCTTACGCGGAATTGCCAGCGATCGCATAGTAAGTTCATCCAGGGCAATCTCGTCGTCGGCCTCAGGCATCCGTCCGAAAACAGGTACCGCCTCCGTTGCCGCCGCCCAATCGGAATCGACTGCCGCAAGCTTCACGCTGCGATATTCCATCACATCATCGGATAAAATCCCTATCGCCCTCAAAAGCACCGTCTTTTTCACATCGGCATGATGCGCGATCAATGACGCCTGCACGCTGTTTAACCCATAATACAGAATATGGCTCGTAGAACCGTAACGAACCTGATAGCTGTACAAATATCCGTCACGGATCACAAATCCCAATGCAAAAGAAAAGGTACACAACATACTCACCAGCGCGATCGCCGTCATAAGAAGTATGCTGCGTCCCTTATGAAATTGAAACTCCCGCCGCACCAGCTTACGGCAGACCTTAAGATTATTATTCTCTAACATATTCTATAAACTGATCCTCTGCTCCCTGAGCTTCCCGTCCTCCATATACAGCACCCTGTCTGCAAGCTGCGCCAGCTCCTGATTATGTGTGATCATCACCAGTGTCCGGTGATAAAGTTCAGCAGTCATTTTCAACAATCCCGCCACATTCTGTCCGTTACGGGAATCCAGATTACCGGTAGGCTCGTCAGCCAGTATGACGGACGGCTCTGACACCAGCGTTCTGGCGATTGCCACCCTCTGCTGCTGCCCGCCGGAAAGAGCCGCCGGATATGCGTGCAGACGCTCTCCTAATCCCAGCAGGTCCACGACCTCCTTCAGATAATCCTCATTTGGTGTAGAACCGTCCAACTCTAACGGGAACAAAATATTCTCCTTCACTGTCAGAGTCGGAACGAGATTATAGTTCTGGAATATGAATCCCACCTTCTTCCGGCGGAATACCGCAAGCTGCTCCTCCCGCAAACCGGCGAGACTCACACCGTCCACGATCACTTCGCCCTCCGTAGGCACATCCAGACCACCTATCATATTGAGCAGTGTTGTCTTGCCGCTGCCCGACGCACCTACTATGGTAACGAATTCACCCCTTGCGACGGACAGATCGACATCATCCAATGCCCGTACCTGATTCTCCCCGCTGCCGTAATATTTCTTAAGTTTCCGTACCGTAACCATATCCATATTGACTGTCTTTTTCTTCTTTATCCTTCTTTTTCACAAACATCAGACCAAACACACCCACACCGCAGTTACTTGACACTGTCGCAGAAGCTTTCTGGGTAATGATCCTGTCAAAATGCACATATTTCTCCACTTCTTCCAGAATCTCTTCGATCTGGTGCACCGTACATCCGGCATAGGTGAGAAAGAGAACGCTCGTATCGATCTGCTTACTGTGCCGAAGCAGCTTCTTGACATATCTGTC
>CAMWXF010000281.1 GCA_947178115.1 uncultured Lachnospiraceae bacterium | reverse complement strand
GTATATGTGTAAAGCGAGAGGACCGCTTGCGCGTAGAGCAAATATACATATGTATAATAATGTCGTCGAAATGCAGACCGATTATGCACAGAATACAAGAGCAGACGCTTATATTTTCTCGGAGTATAATCTGTTCTATGCATGTAAGTCTCCTCAAGCCGTTGAGGGTGGCGCGATTAAGAGCTATAACGATTCCATTTCCAGTGTGATATGGAACAAGGGATCTGCGGGAACCGTTGTTACGGACAAAAAGGCATATGTGCCGAATAATTGTCAGTTCCAGGCAGAAGGTATTAGATATGACAAATTTGATGTTGATCCTAAGCAATCTTATATTCCGGACAATGATTATATACTGCAAACCGACTTTAAGGAGCTTAGGAAAGTTATTGTAGCCCAGACAGGTGTAATGGAACAACAGCCAAGACAGCCGGAAAAGGTTGCGGAGAGCGAGTATAGTGTAATACCTCGTTTGGGTGATACCGTTAATCAGATAAGTTCGCTTCCTCAGACACTTACTCCGGGTAAGATCAGTAATAAAAAAGGATATGTATTTTCCGTTAACGCACCTTTTAATATTGCGATTAAATATACTGCAACTAAAGCTGAGGAGCTTGGAGTTCTTGTCAATGCGGAAGGAAAGAATCTTCTTGAGGGCAACGGAGAGGTTGTAAATCTGCCCGCAGGAACATATATGATTCAATGTGTGAATTTCCAACCCGGAGATCCTGCTAAAGGAACGATTGCAACATTTAAAAATTATACAATTGAAAGTTTAACGCTGGAGGCATTTGATACCTCTAAGCATTATCATAATTGGGTTAAGAATGCATCTGAGTCCGTGGCTCCCACGTGTACGGATGCCGGTAAGGATGTCTATGATTGTGTGGCGGAAGGATGTACGCAGGGTGAGAATACCAAAGAAGAAGTCGTTCCGGCACTCGGACATAATTATGTGTGGAAGACGGATAAGGCCGCTACCGCCGAAGCAACGGGATTGAAACATGAGGAATGTACAAGATGCGGAGATAGGCGGAGTGAAGGAACCGTAATACCGGCGGGAGGCACCGGCGGAGGCACCGGTGGAGGAAACAGCGGAGATAATGGAGTTATAACCGATGCAGGTGATTATGTTATCACATTCCCGAATAAGAGACCTTCACAGGACGGTGAATTCTTTACGTTGACTAATCCGGCTTATAAGAACGCAGGTACGGCTACAGTCAATGGCGAGGTATATAATGGCAGCCTTGCTTTCTCATCAAAGCCGCAGGTATCATTTAACTGTAATGATGGGGCAACACTGCTTATGGTATTTGACTCCGGCAGCGCAGGTAAGAAGGTGGAGATTGACGGTGAAGACCATACTATAGGTTCCGACGGAATTATTAAAATAGAGGGATTGGCAGCGGGGAAACATGTGATTGCCCGAGGCGCTAAAAACTCAGAGACATTGATGGTATATATGTCGGTGACGAATGCGGCTCCGAAGTATATTTATTATAATGTTTCGTTTGTATATAATGATGATGACGGACGTGACGATGTAACTGTTCAGCTTGTAGAGGGTGCGTCTTATGCGAATATGGAGGCTTTGGTGCCTGCATCATTCCACAAGAATGGATACATACTAAAAGGATTATATAAAGATGAGGAATGCAAGCAGCCGGTTGGATATCCTTATATTGTAACGGGCAATGCGGATTTATATGCGGATTGGGAGGAGGACAACAGACCTGTTGTTAGAATGTATTCCTTGACATTCAATTCAAACGGCGGATCGAATGTGCCTGATGTCAGAATAGCGGAAGATCAGATTTATACGATTACACAGAAACCTACACAGGACGGTTATGCATTTGCCGGGTGGTATGATGCGGCAGAGGGCGGTAATCTGGTAGAGACGGTTGACGGCTCGAAACTGAGCGGAACCTATACCGTGTATGCACATTGGAATGTGATTGAAACGGTAAAACATGAACTGAATTGTTCATCGCTTGATGCAGGAAATATTACGGAAAAGACAACGATTAACGGATTTACCATTCATGCGCTTGCGGGAGGAGTAGGAACTGCCGGAGAGGAAAATCCTAAGTATTATATGACCGTCAAGGAGAACAAGCTGTATACGAATGGTCTGCGTATCGATAATACGAGTATTTTGGGCAATGAGGACGGAATGCTTAAGTCAATCGAGTTCACGGCGGAAGGTTCGGGATATTTGACAGTGGAGGTTGAACTGTCCGGAAAATCGGAAGCAGGCAAGCGCTATGAACTTGTCCTTGCACACAAAGACAAGGACGGTAAGTGGGTTGAAGACGGCAGAGAGATTATATGCAGCGGAGATATAAAAGATTCCAGCAAAACAAAGAGTACCAAAGAGTTTAATGTCAACGGAGCAGGAACATACTATCTGTATCCGGAAGGTGATAAGGGTGTTGCTTATACCAGCTTAAAATTTACGGAGCAGAAATTCACCGTTTTATATAAGAAAGGGAACGGAACGACACAACAGGAACTTACGAGTGCCGTAGTGCATGCGGGAGACGTTGTACAATTGGCTGACTGCACACCTTCGAAAGGATATACATTCAAGGGATGGGCGTTAGAAGGAACTACTGATATAATAAGTTCTTATACGGTTGATGCAGAAGATGCAGTAGACGGCGTTATAACGATTGTGGCGCTTTATGATGCGAAGAAATATACAATTAAGTATGATGCGAACGGTGGTACGCCTCCGCAAGCAGCACAGGAAACCGAGAAAAACGCGGGAGATACGATTAATCTTGCAGAGATCGGGAACTGTACACCTCTCGCGGGATACAATTTTAAAGGCTGGGAGGTTGGAAGCGGCGACAGTCTCAGAATAGTTGTAACTTCGTATATTGTAGACGGAAATCACGCAGATAATAACGATGTGATTACGTTGAAGGCTGTGTATGAGAAAAAAGGAACAAGCGGTAATCAGAAAACAGGTATGGAAATTGTTGGATTAGCCGATTCATATGAGTTCACGGGTGCTAAAATTATTCCCGATATCGAAGTTTGGGATTATGATAATAACGGCGGAAAGCTTCTGGCACCGGATGTTGACTATAAGGTTACATATAAGAATAACGTAAAAATATCAACGAACGAAACTGACCCGAAAAAACTGCCGCAAGTTATCGTGACAGGAAAAGGCAACTATGCAGGAAAAGGTGTTACAAAGTCATTTAAAATTGTACCGGTAGAGGAAGTGAAACAAGGTCTTATCAATTTGAAGGGGGCAAAGATTGACAAAATACCTGACGAGAAATACGAACTTGAGTTTGTCAATGGCAATAGTAAAGGAAAACCGCATTATCCGGATTTTAAACTTACAGTAAAGGGTGATAATAACACTACAATCACTGAAACATATGGATATGATAGTGCAGATGG
>CAMWXF010000280.1 GCA_947178115.1 uncultured Lachnospiraceae bacterium | reverse complement strand
GTTCTAACAGATTTATTATAGTCGGAAACCGTCTTGCTATCAAGGGGGATTTGGAGTAAGATGATATCAACAAACAGGAAAGGATAAGAGGAATGGACTTAGCGGAATTACGGGGACAACTGGATCAGATTGATGAGAAGATCGTGCAGCTTTATGAGGAGCGCATGGAGATCTGTTCACAGGTGGCGGATTATAAGATAGAGACGGGTAAGAAGGTATTAGATAAGGCTAGAGAGGAAGAGAAGCTTAATAAAGTACGTTCTTTAGCACACAGCGAGTTCAATGCCCACGGCATACAGGAGCTGTTCGAGCAGATCATGGCCATGAGCCGCAAGCTGCAGTATAATAAGCTGTCAGAGCAGGGCGCTAACGGTAAACTGCCTTTTATCGGCGTAGACAAGCTTGATACGGAACAGGCGAGGGTGGTTTTTCAGGGAGCGGAAGGGGCTTATTCCCAGATCGCGATGATGAGATATTTCGGGGAGAGTGTGAGCAGCTTTCATGTAGACAGTTTTCGGGATGCCATGTGTGCGATCGAGGAAGGCAGTGCGGATTATGCAGTGCTTCCGATTGAGAATTCCACAGCCGGGATCGTCAATGAGATCTATGATCTGCTGGCGGAGTATGAAAATTATATCGTGGGGGAGCAGATCATTAAGATAGAACATTGTCTGCTGGGACTGCCGGGGACGGAGCTTGCACAGATCCGGACGGTCTTTTCCCATCCGCAGTCTCTGATGCAGAGCGCGCGTTATCTGAATGTGCATGACGGCTGGAAACAGATCAGCATGCAGAATAATGCTTTTGCGGCGCGTAAGGTCAGTGAGGACGGGGATCATAGTCAGGCAGCGATTGCCAGCGAGCAGGCGGCGAAGATATACGGACTGGACATTCTGGAACGGGGTGTGAATCAGTCGGATACCAATTCCACGCGGTTTATCATCGTTACGAACCAGAAGATATTCCTAAAAGATGCGAAGAAGGTAAGCCTGTGTCTGGAGGTGCCCCATGAGAGCGGTTCCCTGTACCACATACTGTCGCATTTTATCTATAATAATCTGAATATGACTAAGATAGAGAGCCGTCCCATCGAGGGGAGGAACTGGGAATATCGGTTTTTCATTGATTTTGAGGGCAATCTGGCGGACGGTGCGGTGAAAAACGCTCTGCGCGGTTTGCGGGAAGAAGCGCAGAACATGAGGATTTTAGGAAACTATTAAGGCGGATTGAGGGGATATGACATGAGAGAAGAAGAATTGATCATCTATAAAGAACCGGAAGACGGAACGATACTGAGGGATATGGTCTGGCTGATGGATCATTACCGCTCCGGAGACGGCAGAAGCCGCCCGCTGTTCTATGACTGTATGCACGGCCTTCTTGAAATGGGGGCGCTTCACGGTTTTTCGGGAAATCTGTGGCACTGTTATCTGACGGATCTGTTGGTTAATAATGAGAACAGCTACAGTGTGGCGTGTGAAATGCGCGGAGAAGTGGAGGGCAGCATTAACCAGTTAGTGCTGCACGATATCGCGATCTTTAAAGAATTTTTTGATTTTGATTTCACGGCAATGATGGATGTACTGAAGGCTCCGGAGTTCGGTATCGTCATTGATTATGAGAGTCCGATCCGGTCTAGCAGGGTATACAGCACGAAAATCAGAGACCGCATCAGCCGGCTTGCCGAGCAGTTTGCCGCAAGCGAGAGCGCGTTGGAGATGAAGGCTGTGCTGACACAGTTTTATATGGAGTACGGCGTAGGCAAATT
This sequence comes from uncultured Lachnospiraceae bacterium, assembly GCA_947178115.1. GTDB lineage: Bacteria > Bacillota > Clostridia > Lachnospirales > Lachnospiraceae > UBA3282. The sequence goes on along the minus strand of CAMWXF010000280.1, from coordinate 1,665 downwards.
TGGTTTACATAAAGCTTTCCGCGTTGTGCATACGGACAGTGGCGCACAGATTGAACCCATCCGCAATATTTCTCATGTGCAGTTGGATGATCTGATCGGGTACGAGATTCCGAAGAAGAAGCTCACTGATAATACGGATGCCTTTGTGGCAGGAAGAAAAGCGAATAACTGTCTCCTCTTCGGGGATGCAGGGACGGGTAAGTCTACCAGTATCAAGGCGATTGCCAATGAATATTATGACAAAGGGCTGCGTATTATTGAGATTTATAAGCATCAGTTTAAGGATTTGAACGACGTGGTTGCGCAGGTAAAAAACCGAAACTATAAATTTATCATTTATATGGATGACTTAAGCTTCGAAGAGTTTGAGACGGAATACAAGTATTTGAAGGCCGTGATCGAGGGCGGACTCGAGAAAAAGCCTAACAATGTCCTGATCTATGCCACATCCAACAGACGGCATCTCGTTCGGGAAAATTACGAGGATAAAGAGGGCAGGCGGGAGGATATGCATGCCAGCGACACGGTACAGGAGAAGCTGTCCTTAGTCTACCGCTTCGGCGTGACGATCTTCTTCTGCGGACCGGATAAGAAACAGTTCCAGGAGATCGTTAAAGGGCTGGCGGCACGATACGGCATCACGATGGCGGAAGAGACGCTGCTTGCGGAGGCGGATAAGTGGGAGCTGTCCCACGGCGGACTGTCCGGCAGGACCGCGCAGCAGTTTATAGATTATCTACGCGGTCAAATATAAAAGTGTGTGATAAGGGGAAGCAGTATGAAAACATTCGCGGCGATTGACGTCGGTTCTTATGAGCTGGCGATGAAAATTTTTGAGATTTCTTCGAAGAACGGAATCAAGGAGATCGATCATATCAGACACCGGATCGATCTGGGGTCTGATACTTTTGCCACCGGTAAGATCAGTACCGAGCGGGTAGATGAGTTGTGCAGGGTTCTGCGCGAATACGGCGGGATCATGCGAAGTTATCAGGTGGACGACTATAAGGCGTACGGTACGAGTGCAATCCGGGAGACAGAGAATACGATGATCGTGCTGGATCAGATCGCACAGAGGACGGGGATCACCATAGAGGTCTTAAGTAATTCCGAACAGAGGTTTCTGGATTACAAATCCATTGCCTCCGGCGGGGATGCTTTTAATAAGATCATAGAGAAAGGTACTGCGATCGTCGATATCGGCGGCGGCAGTATACAAATATCACTTTTTGACAAAGACACACTGGTGACTACCCAGAATATGAAGCTTGGGGTGCTCAGGCTGCAGGATCAGTTGGGCAGGCTGAACATCAGACCGGAGCAGAATGAAAGTATGCTGGATGAGATCGTCAGTTCTCAGATAGCCGTTTTCAAGAAGCTGTATCTCAAGGACAGGGTGATTGAGAATGTTATCGTGGTAGATGATTATATATCCGCAGTCGTAGGCAGGAACGTGGCCGGGCTGGAACATACCAGTGTGGAGGCTCCCGCCATGGATAAGTTCTTGGAGCGTATCCGTGTCAAATCGGTGCAGGATGTGGCGCGCATACTAGGTATGCCGGAGGAGAATGTACCGCTGCTCTTTATATCAGGGGTTCTGCTTAACAGAATTGCAAAAGTGATGGACGCCAAGCTGATCTGGGTGCCGGGCGTGAGTCTGTGCGA
>CAMWXF010000279.1 GCA_947178115.1 uncultured Lachnospiraceae bacterium | reverse complement strand
TGTACTCTGCTTTATGATCTACCCTATAGAGATTTACGAACACCAGATTTTAAAAGCGTCCTCTCACAAGAGGGAAAGAAAGGCGGACCATTATCACATGCCTTGCAGGAGCATATTAAGAACCTTTTTAGCCAGATGGACAAATTTGCCCTACAGAATGATATTATCAAGAAAGGCTATTCCTCATTCGCCATTATTACAGTATCAGAAGATGATATGCCGGGAGTACCTTTTACACATGATGAAATACAGTTGTTATGGAATAACATAAACGTGCCTTGGGTGGACAGTATCTTGATTTACATATATTCTGGCTGGCGGATATCTGAATTACTCCTAATGCCACCAGAAAACATAGATTTAGCTGCCGGTACCTTCCAAGGAGGATTAAAAACCGAAGCCAGTAAAAACCGCATTGTACCGATACACTCAAAGATACACGGTTTTGTTGAGCACAGGCTTTCCATGAACAATGGCATACTGTTTGCATTGAACGATCTTCCAATCGGCACGCAGGCATATACCAGATTGTTTAAAAAAACCTTGACCTCTATCGGTATTACTACATATCACACCCCACACGACTGCCGCCATACTTTTATATCGCTCCTGGACAGTGCCGGTGCCAATCAGGTCTGTATAGATCGTCTCGTCGGACATGCCTCTAAGACTATCACGACCAGAACATATACACACAAAACAATAGAGGAACTCAGAGAAGCTATAGAAATGATTTAACCCCTCCACACTGCCACGTCGGAGGGGTTAAACTTTGTCACTAGTTTGTCACTAGTAGATTTCAAAACATATGTTATCAGTAACTACCGTAATCTTTGAAAGCCGCATAAAGCCGACATTTCTTATCACATCACAAACCAGAAAAAAGCCTCTTTTTAACGTAATCTTAAAATTATCATTCATTACAAAAATTCATATATCGCACATACAGCCGCTCAAACTCTTCCCGCTCGGCCAGATTAATGCTTACTATAGAAGAGAGGCTCTGTTCCAATGCCGCTTGATTTGTCTTTCCTCTCCACAAATCACGCCCCAGTTTAAAAGCTCCTGCCAACGACGTATTACCTACCGCCGCGACTCTGCCGCGCATATGCTCCGGCAGAAGTCCGATGGAAAAAGCCGCATCTACATTAAGATAATAGCCGAATCCGCCCGCAAGATAAATGTGTCCAATCTGTGTCTCGCCCATTTGCCTCCGCAAAATCTCTATTCCGGAACGCACTGCTGCCTTAGCCATCTGTAAGTCACGTATATCTTTATTACTGAGCCGCACTGCCGGTTCTCCCACAGTAACCCCTTCCGTAAAATAGGGTTCTGCAAGCAGCCCGGTCTCATCCAGTATTCCCTGCTTTAAAAGAGAAGCCGCGCAGGCAATCATGTCACTTCCTATAACCCCCGCACCGGCACCGCCCTCAAAAGCCGGACCTGCCGCGGTGGCAGTAACAATCATGTGTGTACCGTCTGTAACGGCCATCTCCCCATTCGTGCCTAAATCAATCAACAGTGTGGCATGAGTCTCGTTTTTATCCTGCACTTTATTCTGAAGTTCATCCCGGTCTTGAACCTCATTTTTGTTCTGAGGTTCATTCTTATCCTGCACTTCACTAATGTTATTAACCCGCGCTATTCCACATCCCCCGGAAAGCATCCCCAGTGCATAAAGCCCCGCCACGATGTCACCGCCTACAAAGGTGCTGATACCCGGAACGAGCCAGACCTTAAAATCCCATGCCGGATTCCGGTACTCCTGCAATCCGATCTCCACCGGCGTAAAAGGGCTCCGTCCCAGCGACGATACGTCGTATCCCATAAACAGATGCTCCATGGTGGTGTTACCGGCGATACACATGGCACTGATACCGGTTTCACTTGCCGTCGTTCTTTTTGACAGACATCGCTCAAACTGCGAAACGCCTCGCTCCAGCACTTCTATTACTAACTTCTGTAATATCTCCCTACTCCCTTCACACGACGCCTTAATCCTTGACAACACATCTGAACCGTAACGTCTCTGCGGATTCATCTCACAATAGGTATCAATGACTCGTCCGCTCTCCATACCCATAAGCTGCATCGCTATGGTGGTTGTACCCAGATCAACCGCAATTATAATATCTTTTTCTGTCACCGATTCCATAACGTCCGATTTCTGATTTTCAGTCTGTTTATTTCGTTGACTTATTTGGTCATCATTTTCCGTCACATCTATCATGTCAGATACAATCTCTATTTTGACAGCGTCCGCAAACGCCAGTTTTATGACACAGTCGTCTTTAGGCCTTGCCAGGCATGCAAGTCGGTATCCACAGCGCAGTTCTTCCGGCTCCATCACACTTCTTTCCAACGGTGTAGGCATAGTGACTCCTTTCAGAAACTGTATCCTACACCGTCCGCAATCTCCTCTTCCGCCGCAAAAACTGCCGTTTATCAGATCATTTTTCAACAAAGTTGACATGATTGTCGTTGATGAATCATGCGTCACAACAACGGCATCTCTATTTTGCATATTCGATTTTGTGTTTAATTTTTCGTTTCCCACAACGACTGTAATTTTAATTTTTTCAGACAAACTGATTTTTCTCCTTATCGTAATGATAATCAATTCCGGACAGTTTATCCTCTATCTCTTTGCGGTCTATATCCAGATCATCGCAGAGCGCTTCTAAGCTTGTATAGTAATCACGCAGCTTCAGATTAATAAAGCTGAGCAACATAACCGGATCTTTCGGAATCATCTTACCCCATCCTTTCTTTCTTCATTATTTCATCCTTATTTTACCGAAGCTCCATCTCCACCCGGTACTCCTGCCCGTCGCTGACAACCCGTGCCATAGCGCCGCTGATTAACGGCATCATCGGAGACAGATGTCCGATATCCACATCCATAATCACCGGCACATTATACTTGCGCAGCATCTCATATGCGGCCTGATAATGATCGATACCGAATTCCTCCACGCCCATACCGTTAAGCGGTCTTCCAATTAAAAAACCACTGCAGTGCTTGAACCATCCGGCGTGCTCCATCTGCCACATAGCGCGCCTGATCCCCATCAGATTCAGATCGCACGCCTCCAGAAACCAGAGAATACCGTCTTCCTTATACTTTTCCGTAAATTCAGTCACTTGATCGTACTTTGTGCCGAGCAGATTTACCAGACAGTCCATACAACCGCCAAGAAGTCTGCCGGAGAAATCGATGGGTGCCTCCCCTGCCGTCCCGCCATTTGCTACTGCGCCGTTCTGCTGCGGGCGCTCCGCTCCGGCAGTTTTTGCCCCGCTGCTCCCAGTCACAGCAGACAAGCTCTCGATATTCGTCCTGCCGTCAGGCATTATATATTTAATAACAGTTGTTTCTGTAAGATTGTACGGCGCATAGGGTTGTTCCTCGTCCTTCACCGACTCTTTTTCCCACATATCATATCCCTGCATGGTCAG
>CAMWXF010000278.1 GCA_947178115.1 uncultured Lachnospiraceae bacterium | reverse complement strand
ACCCTGTCACCGATCGCATTTTCCAGCACATCACCTCTCGTATGATAGGCAAAGTATGCAAGATGCCGCTCCGACAGGTCATATGATCCCAATCCCTGCTTCAGCAATGAGCTCTCCATTGTGCCAAGCGCTGCGAATGCCCAGCAGGTACCCCACGGATTCTGATTCCTGATCGACGTAAGAATACCTTCCTTTCTGGAATCATAGGTTGACTCCAGGTCTTCCTGATCAATGCCGTACGCCCGAATCGTATTGGGCACACCGCTCTCCGGCAGTTCAATCGACTCGATCAACGGCAGATATGGCGGACGATACATACTGTCATCTGCTTCGTCGCCCGATACCGTTATATCACTTTGTAATATATCGTTCTCCGACACTGTTTCTTCCGGTATCTCTTCTTCTGAAAAATCTGTTTCTTCTGAAGGATTCTCTTCTTCTGATGGGTCTGCATCTTCCGGAGGATTCGTCTCGTCCGATGGGTCTGTCTCTTCCGATGGATTCGTCTCGTCCGATGGGTCTGTCTCTTCCGGAGGATTCGTCTCGTCCGATGGGTCTGTCTCTTCCGATGGATTCTCTTCTTCCGATGACTCCGTTTCTCCCGAAGGATTCGTCTCTTCTGTAAGATCTGTTTCTCCTGAAGGTTCTGTCTCTTCTTCACTGTTTTCCGGTTCCTGTGTCGATAACAGAGTATCCTGTTGTGTCGAATCTTCCGATGAGATACTATGTGTTTCTGCCGCCATGACCGGCATGTTCGGCAGTCCTGTACCGAGCATTGCTGCAATCAAAACAACCGCAATGCTTCTCTTACACATTCTTCTGCATTTCCTTCTGCTACGCATACGTTTACCCCCGTAAAGCCCGCCCTCATTCCGCTCCCGGAACAAGGGCAGGCTTCCCTCTTATTACAATTTAGTTTTAAATCTACTTCTCATCAATTACAGGTGAAACCCCGTACTTCAAATCCTTCTTGATGATATCAAACTTATAGGTCACGCTGCCGCCGTACATAGGCACTAAGCCCTTGATGGTAACGCTTCCCTTGTTCTTACCCGCAGCGGTGTTCGTGCCATAGATCAGCGTATAGTTCCTGCCTTCCGTAAACTCACATCTCTCACCGTTCCACCAGAACCAAACTGTCACCTCCGGTCTGACCTGTCCGCCGTTATATACAGCTTCACCGATCTCTACCTCCAGATTGTTTTTCGTCAGCTTGGCCATGTGGTAGATCTCCAGCGTTACTTCGAGCGGCTCCTGCAAGGTGTAACCGGAACCTTCTTTTGCGGTAATAACAGCCACCGGCCTGAGCTTCTCATCCTCTCTCATCATATAATACATGAAGTCTCTCTGCGTGTTCCTTTCATAGCGGATCTCATAGTCCTTACCCGCCTTCAGCTTTGTCTTGCCGTCTTTGATCGTGACTGTGGGCTTATATTCATAGTTTTGCGCCTTTTTGGGAACATACATTACCTGTGCGCACTCGGCCGTGATATTGCTATTTTCATGCAGACCAGCACTTTCGATGGTAAACTTCACATCGAACGAACCGCTGTAATTTCCTTTGCCCTTCACGGTAACGGTGGGCGCCTTCACTGCGGAAGCATCCGCCACAGCCTTATTATTCTTATACGCGAGGGTATAATCCTTACCGTTACTTAACCGGATTCCCCTGTCATTAGTCAGGATGATCTCATCCACAGGCTTCGCGCCCGCTTTGGTATACGGTAAAGTGATCGTGTTCATCGACTGTGCCCTTGTCATCTCGCTTATATTCGCCGCGGTGATCTTGAATTTCTTACTGATCTTGCCGCTGTAGCCGGCCGCTGCCTTACCGGTATAGGTTACCGTGGCAGTGCCCTTATTGATATTCTTGCTGTAGCTTACGGTGTAATCTTCGCCGTATACCAGCGTCTTCCCACCGTCTTTCCATGTGAGGACAGCATCCTGCACGATTGCTCTGCCTGTATACGCCTGATCCGCTAATCCGGTTACGGTGACCGTTCCGTTTGTAAATGTCTTGCCCTTGATGTTAAACGTTGCGGTCTTGCTTCCTACATACCCGTTCTTTCCTGTGACAATAAGCTCCGCCTTGCCGACGCCGACGTTGTTGTTATAGCTCACTTCATAATCCACACCCGGATTGAGCAGTGTCTTGCCATAAGTCACTACGAATTCGTCATTTGCCGGTTTCGCCTTCTGTGCTGCTTTCAGTTCGATTTCCGAACCGCTATAAGGGATATTCTTCAGGTCTTTGCCGAGCGTGATCTTCACGTTCTTCATCAGGTGTTCCTTATCCGCCACATAGACCGTCCGGCTGATACTGCCCGTATAATTGCCTGTACCCGTCACTGTAAGCATGAATTCGCCGGTATAATTAGCAAGCACCTTCGCTCCGGTGTATTCTGTACCATTTATTTCTTCGCCGTTCTGGTTCCGGACGGACACTGCCTGAAGCTTCAGTATATAGTCCGTACCCTCCTTCATGTTCCTGCCGTATTTAATCGAACTAAAAGGTTTCTGGTCCTTATTTGCCTTCACGAGCTGGTCGTTCACCTTAAGCGTTACCCCTGTTGCCGGTCTTGAGTCATTCCCAATCGACGCCGGCAGGATATTGAAATTGATCTTCACAGTCTCTTTATAATTGCCCTTGCCTGTGATCTCCACATACGGAAGCGCAGTGTTAAATGTCTCACCCTTAAGCACGCCGTCCTTATTCGCATTGGTGTTATTATAATATTTGAGTGTATAATCCCTGCCGGCCTTAAGCAGTGTGTTCTCATCATACACGCTGACCGCAGGCTTCTGCGCCTTGCCGGTATAGTAGAGGTTTGTGATCTCCTGTACCGCAAACTCACCGTCACTGCTTATGGCAAGCCACTTCGCATAGAGCGTCAGGTTCGACTGCACGGTATCCGTCCCGAAATCCCATGACTTCGTACATGCCGCATCCTTGTACCAGCCGTCGAAACGGTATCCGTCCGCCGCCGGTTCCTCCGGGCTGTCGATGGTGGAGCCCGCTTTTATGTCCGCAAGAGTCTTCGGCGCCGTCCCGTGTCCCTGCACGTCGAATACGACCCGATACACGCCGGTATCGTCCTGATTATCCGGATCGTCAGGATCATCCGGTGCTGCCCCTGCTCTCCACTTCGCATAGAGCGTGATATCACCCGTGCTTCCCTTCGGGATCCGCGTCACTTTCTCCGTAAATTCCGCATCCTTATACCAGCCCTCGAAAATATATCCTTTTCTGACAGGATCCATCAAAATGATGGTAGCCCCATCGCTCTTATAGGCTTCCGGATTTTCGCTGTTGTTTTCGCCTCCGTTCAGTTCGTAATTAATCCAATAAAAGTCATCATTACCGCAATAATTCTGCATATCCGCCAATATCTGATTCCAGCTTCTTTCCCCGGCAGTACCATACTGCACACGGTTTTTGGAATCAATATAGACGATGACAGGAG
>CAMWXF010000277.1 GCA_947178115.1 uncultured Lachnospiraceae bacterium | reverse complement strand
CCATTCTACGGCTTCATAGACCGATCCGGTCATAATCAGGAAGAGGGGCATACAGGAGGTAAAGAAATACCCTATTCCGCCGAAAAATATCCTGATTAACATTGGCAGCGCCCACAAGATTCCTGCTGTCGTCACCGCACCGAAGGTACTCTTACAGTGCGCAGACGCGCACATTGTGATTGCACATAACAGGAGCAGCGCCAGAAAATTCATGCCCAGTATAATCCCGGTAAATGTGCCTGCCGACATGTATCCGGTTTTCAGATCGGCACGAAGCGGCTGTGACAGCACGATACAGATCGCACACCCGCCGCCGTCCATCCCGTAGATACAGGCGCTCATGACAAAGCATAACAGCACAGTAATGCTATAGACTATTATAGTCAATGTAAACGCGGCGGTAATTTTCGCATACACATCCTTTTCTTTTCCTTCCTGCGTCGTAAATAACAGCGGCAGCATCTTCGCCTGCCCTTCCTGTGCAAACAGGGTAGATATCGACATCAGCAGCAGGATACTCGACAGCATCATTCCCATCTGCAGCGTATCCAGAAAAGCCGTCCATCCGTTCGTATAAGCAAATTGAATTTCTCTGCCCGACGCACGCTGCACTTTGCCAAGCTCCGTATCCGCAATGGCATATATCTGCGTCGGTGCCTTATAAGTATTCCAATCACGCAAGTACCCGTCTGACAGATAAGTGGTTACGAAATTATTCAGATAATTGCCATCCTGCCAGCCCGGATAATCATACACCACCTCCGAAGGCAGTCCGTACCGCTCCACCATCGCCGAAACCTTCTCATCCGTAAGCACTCCTCGGTATTCCTCCGTGATCCGCCTGTTGACCTTAACCGCCTCATATCCAGAGTACCGCACCCCATCCACTGCAGCCGACTCACTACCAACCATTGTCGCAAAATAGAATCCCGTAATCAATATCATACATATCCCACAGATCACAAACCCCTTCTTATGCCACAATTTATATAATTCCATCCGATATAATCTCATACCGTCTCCTCCTTACCTTTGTGAAATAAATAACCCTCCTCCCCTCCAAAAAGATCACCGCCCTCCACACAAAAAAACTTTTCCCCCGATTAATCTTTTGTATAATAGAAACAGTTATTTAAGTGTCAGACTAATCACCGCGGCGAATCTGACACAAGACAACAGACAGTAAGGAAAGCACAGGATAAGCAAGTGACAGACAAAGAACTGATCCGGAAAGTTCATAGCGGAAGCAAAGACGCCTTAAACGCCATCGTGGAAAAGTACTATGATGAAATCTACCGTTTCTGTCTGTATCTGACGGGGCAGGCGACCGACTCCTACGATATCACGCAGGAAGTGTTCCTTCGCTTTATTAAATATGTAGATTCCTACGAATATCGGAATCTGAAAGGCTATCTGCTTATCATCGCCCGCAATCTGTGCCGCGACTATTTTCACCATAAGAAAGATACCGCCTGTATCGATGAGGCAGCCTATGCCGGTAAAGAGGACACCGAGCTTCACAATCTGGAAGACCGCCTGTTCTTATGGCATGCATTGCATAAGCTCCCCGTCAAACAACGAGAGGTCATTATCCTGCGAATCTACGAAGATCTGCGTTTTCACGAGATTGCCGGAATCTTAGGCTGCAATCTCTCCACCGTAAAATCCAGATTTCGTCTGGGTGTGCAAAGTTTAAGAAAAATCATGGAGGCATCGGATGAAGAATCATAAAAATGAATTAAGCTTCTCACAGTTGCGAGATTTGCTTTGCAAACTCGAAAATACAGACTCACTTTTTCCAATCGACGAACATGCCAAGGAAAACACCCTGTCCGTTCTGAGACAGGCAATTTCCGATAAAGAAGTGCATCTGCTGACTGACCGGCGGAGAATCTGGCAGAATCAGATACGTTACGCCGACCGCAGCATGCTGGGTTTCCACATCGCCGACTGTTTTCTCGTACTGTTCCTGATGGCAATGATGGGGCTGCATGATGTGGACCGGTCTTACATGATCACGATATCCACGCTGCTGGCGGGTGTGCTCGGTTCTTTCTCCATCATGCAGATCGGCAGGGCATGTTTTTCCAAGATCGCCGAACTTAGCGAAACCTGTTTCTTTAATGTCAGCCAGTTGGCAGCCTATAACATGATCCTCTCGGGTATCATCAATCTGGCTGCGCTGGCGGTGGGAATCCTGTTTGCAGGTTCCCGCTGGAAGATCAAGCTTCTGCAGATCGGTCTTTATATGCTGGTGCCCTTCGTTCTGACACAGTGTGCCAGTCTGGGCATTCTGCTCACAGAGGCAGGCAGACGCAGCCCGTGGATGCAGGCGATTATCGGGATCTTCCTGTCCGTATTTTTCTCGGTACTGGCGGCCATGCCCGTATTATACGAAGAATCCATGCTCTTTATCTGGGGCATCGCACTCATGATCGGCACGGTGCTTCTCGGAATACAGATCAAAGTGCTTTTTACAGCAATCAATAAAGGAGAAATCTTATGCACGAATTAGAAATGACCAATTTGGTCAAAACATTCAAAAACAAAACGGCGGTACAGGATGTCAACGTCCGTCTGGGTCACGGCGTGTACGGACTTCTGGGCGAAAACGGCGCTGGCAAGACCACCCTTATGCGCATGGTATGCGGCATCCTGAAACCGACCCTCGGAAATATCCTGTGTGACGGCGTACCGATCTCACAGATGGGCGGCGAATACCGCAGACTATTAGGTTATCTTCCGCAGGATTTCGGCTATTACGGGGATTTCAGCGCACTCCGTTTCCTGAACTACATGGCGGCGCTCAAGGCGCTTCCGGAGGAATATGCCCGCAACAGAATTGACGAACTGTTCGAACTGGTTGATCTGGCGGGAGATAAAAAGAATAAACTGAAAACTTTCTCAGGCGGCATGCTGCGCAGAGTCGGCATCGCCCAGGCGCTCCTCAACGATCCCGAGATACTTGTGCTTGACGAGCCGACCGCCGGACTAGACCCCGCCGAGCGTGTGCGCTTCCGTAATATCATCAGCTCTCTGGGCAAGAACAGGCTTGTGATCCTGTCCACTCATATTGTATCGGACGTGGAGTATATCGCAGATAAGATCATGATCATGAAGAACGGACAGATCATGCATATCAGCGATGAATCGCAGCTCCTTGAGGAAACTGCGGGCTGCGTGTGGAAATGTGTTGTGCCGGAAGACCGTGCAGATGAACTGAGCAAACAGCATGTGATCAGCAATCTGCGCAATCAGGCAGATCAGGTGGAACTGCGTATTGTCGCAGAAAACAAGCCTGTGGAAAATGCGGTTCCGGCGGAAGCGACGCTGGAAGATGCCTATCTGTATTTTACCAAATGTAAATTCCTGCGGAATTAGCTTTTGGTGCTTTTGAAAGGCTGAGAGGGCAGATTGCACAAAATGTTCTCTCGTGTCGGGCTCCGTCATATGGATTTTCTAAAATATTCC
>CAMWXF010000276.1 GCA_947178115.1 uncultured Lachnospiraceae bacterium | reverse complement strand
GAGAGTTTATTTATCAGGGATTTTAGAGAAAAAGGGAATAAAACAGATAGTAAAGTGTGGAATAATATGGTAGAATGAGTCATGCATCGTAAGGTCGCTTAGAGATATATCTGTGATAAAAAACATAATATAGACAAAAATATTGATAACGATATAAGTAAAAGATCCGGATAAACAGGAAAGGTTGCGTAAGATAATGGATAAAATAGCGGTTTTGATTCCGTGTTATAATGAGGAAAAGACGATTGCCAAGGTGGTCAGAGACGCGAAGCAGGCGCTTCCGGAGGCAGTAGTTTACGTTTATGATAATAATTCCACAGACCGCACTGTGGCGCTTGCCAAAGAGGCCGGCGCGGTGATCAGATATGAGCATATGCAGGGGAAGGGTAATGTGATCCGCCGTATGTTCCGCGAGATTGAGGCGGAGTGTTATATCATGGTGGATGGCGACGATACCTATCCCATGGAGTATGCCGCTGAGATGGCGGACAAGGTACTTAGTAATCATGCGGATATGGTGGTGGGAGACAGACTTTCTTCCACTTACTTTACGGAGAATAAGAGACCTTTTCATAATTTCGGCAACACCATAGTGCGCAACAGCATCAATCGGCTGTTTCACTGTGAGATTAAGGATATCATGACCGGATATCGTGCATTCAGCTACGGATTTGTTAAGACTTTTCCCGTACTGTCCACGGGCTTTGAAATCGAAACGGAAATGACGATTCATGCCGTATATAACAATATGCAGATCGAGAATGTGATCGTGGATTACCGTGACAGACCGGAGGGAAGCGAGTCGAAACTCAACACGTTTTCGGACGGTTTCAAGGTGTTACACACGATTATGAAACTGTACAGGGATTATAAACCCATGGAGTTCTTCGGTCTGTGTTCTGCGATTCTCGCGGTGATTGCGGTAGTTCTGTTTATCCCGATTCTGGTCGCATATGTTGAGACTGGACTGGTCCTTCGGTTTCCTACGCTGTTTGTCTGCGGATTCATCGGCTTGGCAGCGGTTCAGTCGTTATTTGCGGGACTTATACTGTCCAACATGGCACTTAAGAACAGACGTGATTTCGAGTTTCGTCTGACACTGGTGACGCGCAGAACCAATCGGACAGAATAAATCTGTATGCAGAGCTGCCGTATATGCGCGGACTGCATACGCATATTAGATGAGGATGGGACGCATTAGAAATATGAATATGAAACAGATCAAGACAAAACACACGGCAACAGCAATCAATATACTGGTGCTTCTGGCGGCGGCTTTCGCGGCGTGCCGCATTGTGACGGTATGCCGCAGGTGTGGCACGCTGTATACGTTTGGTATCTTTTATCTGCTTGTCCTGTGTGGAGTATTTTTTATTGTGAAAAAGGCTTTGTTTTTGCAGGAGGCCTTTTTTTCTGTTTGGGTGAGAATTTTGCTTGCGTTATTTTTTACGGGGATGCAGGTGCTGGGACTTTACTACAGCATAACCGGCATAGAGGAACGGGTAAGCGTGGCGGAGGCAGTCCTGTGGGTTCTGTGTCTGACCCCGCTTACCTATGGGGCGCAGAATATGTTGTTTGCGTGGTTGTCTGTGCGTTTTCGTAAGCCGTCTGATCGCGTTGTACTGCAAGCCGGCGGATCAGTAGGTACGGAGGCCGACGTACCGAGTACATCAGCTCAGGAAAAGAACAGCTTTCACGCGGGAAGACATTTTTTGTGTGCTTATGGGGTGATTCTTGCGGGCTTTATGATTCCGTTTGCAACTTACTATCCCGCCATCATGGCATATGATGTGATTCCACAGCTCGATCAGATCAGGGTGAGCGGCTACACGACGCACCATCCGTTGATTCATACGCTTATGCTTTCGATGAGTTTGAAGATCGGGGGGATACTTCCCCTTGTGAGCAATGCGGACCGTGCGGGTCTGGCGGTATATGCGATCCTGCAGATGTTGATTGTTGCGGGCGGATTCGCCTATGTGTATGTATTTCTGTGCAGAAAAGGTGTGCACAGGTATCTGTGTTATTTTTTCGTACTTTGCGCAGCGTTCTATCCGACGCACGGTATGCTTGCGATCTCTATTACCAAGGATACGATTTATGCGGTGCTTGTTATGCTTTTTACAGTGTTTGTCTGGGATATGATTACATGGGAGGAAGAAAGAGCGCTCGGAAAAAAATGGATATGCGCTTATCTGCTGCTGACCGTTCTGCTTCTTTTGTTCCGTAATAACAGTGTCTATGCATGGATTTTGTTTGTGATCATTGCGAGCCCGGTTCTGTACAAGATAAGACGGGAGGACGGAAGCTTTTTTCGTATCATATGTATGACACATGTGTCAGCATTGATGCTGTATCTGGTTTTGAATATGGCAATGACGGTAGCGGCTCATGCTACGAACACGACCTACGCACGTGAGATGCTCAGTGTTCCTTCCCAGCAGATTGCAAGAGCCATAACGTATCATGGAGACGAGCTGACCGAACAGGATAAGGAAAGGCTGGAGCGTGTCTGGGGAAAGGATAATCTGCCGGAGTATGTGCCTGCCATTGCAGATCGAAGTAAGAGAGATATTTCTAATGACAAGGATGTATTAACGATATTGGCGAAAGAGTGGTTGAGTCTGGGAGTCAGATATCCGCAGGAATATATCAGGGCATTTTTGCTCAAAAACAAAGGTATGTGGTATCTGGAGGACAGCACATATTTGAATGATATCTATTCATATGCTAAGGGATATCTGCAGATTACCTATCCCAGTGATCAACAGGAATACATAGAGGCACTCGTGCCGGGATATGTAAGACATCAGAGACTGCAGCTTTTGCAGGCGGTATATCGTTATTTTGCAGGCGGCGACGAGGTGTGGAGATATCTGCCGCCGCTGGCACTTGTCATGCAGCCGGCGTTTTACTGCTGGATACTGTTCTACTATTGCGTCTGCTGTATCGGTCTGGGGAAGGGCAGGTGGCTCCTTCCGGCAGTGTATCTGTTGGCATTGGCAGGAACGCTGCTCTTAGGTCCGTGCGTTCTGGTGCGATATCTGTATCCGATTATGTTATCTGTTGTGGTGCTTGTTCTACTGTTTTTGACGGCACTTCGTTCGGAGCGGTCCGCGTAGCGTTGCGGATATATAGGAGGAGACCACGCGTCAGCGCGCTCCCTTCGACAGAAGCTGATATACTATGTAAGTGGTGTCACCGGCAGTAAATGTATCGGCTTTTTCACTGGCTGCATTATAGGTATGACGGAAATACATGATTACGGGATGCTCGTCATTGTAAGGCGCATCCCGCAGGATGAAATAGGTATGGTCGCTGTCGATCACATCCTGTCCGAAGTCTCCGATACCATGGTGTGCCAGTTTGGTTTTGGTGTTGGGGTTTAAAACGACACCCCAGTTTGTATAGATAAAGTTATTGTAAGTGTCTAATGTCAGATCAAAAGGCGATTCGCAGTAATTCTCCAAAGT
>CAMWXF010000275.1 GCA_947178115.1 uncultured Lachnospiraceae bacterium | reverse complement strand
ATATGGAGGAAGACGTGTCTGAGTTAAAGAAAATCAAACTTCTTAGAAAGCTTTCCCTTCCGATTGAAGAGATCCGCAAGATTCAGCATGGCGAACTGCTTCTTGAGGATGCGCTGCAACGGCAGTTGATCGTTTTAGAACGGGAGAAAATTAATTTGCAGGAAACTTCCGGACTCTGCCATAGTCTTTTGGAAGATCATTGTAAATACCCCGTTCTTATGCCTGATGAATACTTGGAAAGGATGGTGGCAATGGAGAAAGAAGGAACGAGATTTACCAATGTGAATAAGAATGATATCATTCAAAGAAAGCGCGGCTCCATCATTGCGGCAGGGACATTTATTATTTTTATGGTGTTTTTGATCTGTGTCTTTATTTGGGGCTATATAACAGACCCGATTCCGCTCTGGATGCTGGGTGTGTTTATTTTCATACCGATAGCGGTGATTATGGCAGTGATTATCGCACTGATACAGCGCATGAGAGAGATTGAAGGAGGAGAAGAAGATGCTGCTCGTAAATACTGATTATATTTCAGGGAAAGAATTAGAAACATTAGGAATTGTGAAGGGAAGTATTGTACAGACAAAAAATTTCGGCAAGGATTTTATGGCGGGAAGCAAAACATTAGTCGGCGGTGAGGTCACGGAATATACGGAAATGCTCAATCAGGCAAGACAGATCGCCGTGAAGCGTATGGTGGATGAAGCGAAGGCGATAGGCGCGGATGCAATTGTCAATGTGCGGTATGCGTCTTCCTCGGTTATGCAGGGAGCGGCGGAAGTGATTGCTTATGGCACAGCTGTGAAATATAAGAATCTGTAGCAGCGGTAAGAGGATGTCTTATGGGGAAGAGCCAGGGCATCCTCTATATTTCGGATTTTAAATTGAGCGGAGGATGAACCGATATGGAACATAAAATAACGAAAAAACGCACAATTCTATTTTGCGCTATAACTTTTACCCTGACATGGCTGCTTGTTGCATTGATTCCGGTTATGGGGGTAGCTTACGGGGGAATAGAGTCCCTTGTCATATTGATGCTATGTATGTTTATGCCGGCTCTCGGCAATGTACTGACCAGACTGTTCACGAAGCAAGGGTTTCACGATTTTAAGCTGGCACCCAAATTTAAAGGGAACGGGCGAAATTATCTGTTTGCTTATTTCAGCTTCATCATCTTAGTGTATCTGGGTATATTGGTTTATTATCTGATCTACAGCGAACAGTTTGACCTTACCGCATCCGTGATGTGGGATTTTGCTCCGGATATGCGCACGTCACAGATCATCAATTTGATCGTGGTTACGGCGATTTCGCCAATTATCAATGTGATTCCGACTCTTGGTGAAGAGCTCGGCTGGCGTGGATATCTGTTATACGGATTAAAGGACTCCTGCGGCACCATGAAAGCTGTTTTGTTTACGGGCATAATCTGGGGAATATGGCATGCGCCGATGATTGCCATGGGACACAATTACGGCACGGATTACCCCGGATACCCTTATCTGGGCATTTTGATGATGATTGCCTTCTGCACTTTCATCGGAGTGATTGAAGGGTACGTCACACTGCGTACAGACAGCGCACTTCCGGCAGCGATCTGCCACAGCGCCATCAACGGCTTGGGAAGCACAGGCATACTTTTCTGCAGTACAACGCAATATAAGATGTTTATCGGTCCTACATATGCAGGAATCATCCCTTTTATGCCGACTATATTGTTTGCATTCTATATTCTGCATAGAATAAAAAAAGAAGAACTGTAAAACGCATTCGTATCGTATGTTTTGCCGCATGATTCTGTTTTGGCTTTTCTCTTATATTGTGATATACTATTCACAGTGAACTTCCGTCGTATGGCGTAGTTTCAAAATGTAGGATGATATAAGCAGGAGTCTGCGATGTCGGCAAAAGGCAAAATTTTGATTTTAAAATTAAATGATCAATTACTCTCCATACTCATACGGGACAATCAGATTCTGTCCATCCAAGTACAGAATCAGAACGAGTATGCGGTGGGGAACATCTATGTAGGCAAGGTGCAGAATATCTCTGAAAATATCGGAGCCGCATTTGTGGATCTGGGGCAGGGATATCTCACCTTTTTGCCGCTTACGGACGCAAAATACGCCTGTGTGGTGAATCGGAAAGCGGACGGGAAGATTAAAGCGGGGGACGAAATTCTCGTTCAGATCATCAAAGAACCGATGAAAACGAAGCTGGCAGGTGTGACGACGGCAATTTCCCTGTCGGGGCAGTATGCTGTCGTGGGGGTGCCGCGACAGGAGCATTTCGGGAACCGTATCCCTGCAGAACCAGATTCCGGTACACAGGCAGAGGACTCTGACAGCATTTGCGGACGGAACATTGTTCAGATATCATCTAAACTGAGTAAAAAGAAGCAGGTCAGATTCCGAAGTATAGAGGCGCTGCGTCAGATCGCCGAGCATTATCAGCTTATCGTCCGTACGAATGCCGGGGAACTTGCCGAAGATGAGCCGTTGATTGAAGAAGCGCGGTATTTGACGGAGCAGATAGAGCATATTATGCAGATTGCGGATAAACGTACCTGCTATAGCTGCCTGTACCGCGGCAAGCCCGATTATGTTCATTTTATTGAAAACACCTATACGGCAGAATATGATGAGGTAATCACCGATCTTCCCGAAATCTATGAAGCGCTGCAATCTCAGTTTGCTGGAACGGATCTGTCGCTCCGTCTCTATGAGGACAGGATGCTGCCGCTTTATAAGCTGTATGCCGTAGAAACGCGGATACATGAGCTTTTAGACAGGAAGGTATGGTTAAAATCCGGCGGCTATCTTGTCATTGAGCCGACAGAAGCTCTTATTTCCATTGATGTAAACAGCGGAAAATGCGAACAGGGCAAAGATAAAGAGGAAACCGCCGTAAAGATCAACATGGAAGCTGCCGAGATGATTGCCGTACATCTGCGGGCGAGAAACTTATCGGGCATTATTCTGGTGGATTTCATTAATTTCAGAAAAAAGGAGCATGAGAGACAGCTCGTGGAATATATGAGAAGTTTGCTTAAAAAAGACAGTATCACGGCAGATGTTGTGGATATGACGGGACTCGGATTGATGGAAATTACAAGAAAGAAAGTGAACCCGAGTTTCCGGGAGCAATTTGGAGTAGCGGCTCCGCATAAATTATAAGATATGTTATACTACAATAGGATTAAAGAAAAAGAGAAAGGCATGGTTTTTCATATGAAGCTTTTGAGTTTCGAGAAGGTAAAAGACGGAAAGTACCTGAAAAATTATGAGCTGACCTATATCAATAAGGCAGGCAGGGAGAAAAAATACGAGATCGTCAGCCGGAGTGAGATTGCGGGACCGGAGGCGATTGGACAGCGTGTAAGCGGTGTTTCCATCGTGGCGTACCACGAGGATAAGCTGCTGTTACTGAGGGAATTTCGCATGGGTGTTAACCGCTTCGTATACAATC
>CAMWXF010000274.1 GCA_947178115.1 uncultured Lachnospiraceae bacterium | reverse complement strand
AATGATCCGGCTTCCAGTGTGTATGTAGGAAATAAGAAAAAGGCCTGTGCCTATATCGGTATCGATTCTCTGTCGTATGAGCTGCCGGAGGAGACAACGCAGGAGGAACTGCTTAAGCTGATCAGAGATTTGAATGAGAAGAAAGAGGTTAATGGCATTCTGGTACAACTTCCGCTCCCGAAGCATATTGACGAGGACGAGGTGATACGGGCGATCGATCCGAAGAAGGATGTGGACGGATTCCATCCCCAGAGTGTCGGAGCACTCTGTATCGGTCAGCCCGGTTTCGTTTCCTGTACACCGGCCGGTATTATTCAGTTGTTAAAACGTTCCGGAATTGAGATTGCCGGTAAAGAATGTGTCGTGATCGGAAGAAGTAATATCGTGGGGAAACCCATGGCATTGCTGCTTCTGCGGGAGAACGGGACGGTAACGGTTGCCCATTCCCGAACTAAGGATCTGAAAGAAGTGACAAAAAGAGCGGATATTCTGATTGTCGCGGTGGGCAGGCCTAAGATGATTACGAGAGAATATGTGAAAGAAGGGGCGGTGGTAATAGATGTAGGTATCCACCGCAATGAGAATAATAAGCTATGCGGTGATGTGGATTATGACGATGTGGCACCGGTTTGCAGTGCCATTACGCCCGTGCCGGGAGGCGTGGGTCCCATGACGATAGCAATGCTTATGCACAACTGTGTGGAAGCGGGAAAAGCGCGATAATCTGTCAGTGGTCGAGAGAGAAAGGGAACTGATTATGAAGTGTCCCAATTGCGGAAATGAGTTAAAGGAAGGATATCTGATCTGCGAGAAATGCGGTGAAGAGATTCGAATCGTGCCGGACTTTGAGCCGGAGATAGAAAACAGCATAACGGAAACCTTGTCCACACTTGCAGCGTTGCAGGAAGGGGAAGACACACAGGAGAGAGCGCGGGAAGACGGGGAAAGTAAAGAGCAGAAGACACAGGAACATAATGCTTCGGATGAAGACGGCAGGAAGATTTGGGTGATTGCCAGTCTTGTGCTCATATGTGTGGTGGGACTACTTTCCTACAGTGCGTATGCCTACCATATCAGGACAGTGGAATATCAGATTAAGAAGGCGCAGGAATATGCCGCACAGGAATCTTACGGTGAGGCGATTGCCTGTCTGGAAGCCGCGTATGTGAAATATCCTGATGTGGCACAGCTTCTTTTTCTGGAAGCGGATTATTATTATCTGCAGAAGGATAATGATTCGGCGCTTCAGGTTCTGTATCGGATCATAGAACGGGGTGATTTTCCATATGAAGATCTGGAGAATGCATATAATAAGATCGTGACGATCTATGCGAATCAGGAGATGTACGGTCAGATCAACGAGCTTTTGAGAAACTGCCCGGAGGATGGGATCGTCAATATGTTTCAGGGATATCTCGCCATGGAGCCGGAATTCAGTTATGTGGAGGGAAGCTATGCCGAAGTCATTCCGTTGAAACTCAGTTCCAATACTTCCGGAACCATCTATTATACGATGGACGGCACGAAACCTACGAAGAACAGTTTGATCTATACCGCTCCGTTATTCCTGGAGACAGGAGAATATACGATCAGCGCCTTTTTCGTGAATGATTATGGAATAGAAAGCGAGATTGTCAGTAAGAAGTATATCATTAATCTGCCGGTACCGAATGCTCCGGAGGTAGAACTTTACAGCGGGGAGTATACGGAACCGACGATGATCGCGGTAGAGGGAATAGAGGGGTGTAAGATTTACTATACTACAGATGAATCCGAGCCGACGGCGGACAGTGTGCCGTATACCGGACCGATTCCCATGCCGCTGGGAAAGACGCTTTTTAAATTTGTCAATATCAGTGAAGAGGGTGTGTCCAGCGAAGTGACACTGCGTACATATACGTTAAGGCTGCCGGGGGCCATATCTACTGCCCAGGCAGTATCAAATCTGGTAGACCGGCTGGTGGAAAACGGATATCTGGAAGATACCGCGGGGCACAATCAACGACAGAGCGGAACGTTTAGCTATCAGTTCAGCTCTGTACTGAGAGTGGGCGGGACAGATGACTATTATACGATCTATGAGTATTATGACGACGGAACGGGAATGTTGAGCCGCACGGATAAGGTATTTCTGGTTCAGATCTACACGGGCGAGGCGGCACAGCTTGGATATGACGATAAAGGAGTATTTATGGCGATTCCCATATAAGTCTGTTCTATGTGGCGCTTTGAGTTAAAATCTGGTATTAACAGAAAAGAGTTGCAAAAACATGGAAGTTCTTTTATCATAAGTAAGGTGCGTGCTTAATTCTGTATATTTATACAGTGGATAGGCATATCATGTAATCCGGGTGCGTATTGGATAAACAGGGATATCAGTTTAGGAGGAAAAGTAACAATGTACAAGATATTGAAAGCTGAAGAACTTACAACGAACATCTATCTGATGGACGTTGAAGCTCCACGGGTTGCGAAGGCCTGTCAGCCGGGACAGTTCGTAATTGTCAGAATGGACGAAGACAGCGAGCGCATTCCGCTGACTATATGCGATTATGACAGAACAGCGGGTACGATCACAATTGTAGTGCAGGTGGTAGGTGCGGCGACAGAGAAGATGCGCAGTCTTAAGACCGGCGACAGCTTCCACGATTTTGTGGGACCGCTGGGATGCCCTTCCGAATTTGTGGAAGAAGAGATAGAGAGTCTGCGTCAAAAGAAAATTCTGTTTGTGGCGGGCGGACTCGGCACAGCGCCGGTATATCCGCAGGTGAAATGGCTGCATGAGCATGGAATAGAGGCAGATGTGATCGTAGGCGCAAAGACGAAGGATCTGCTGATTATGGAAGAAGAGATGAAGGCGGTTGCAGGAAATCTCTATATCACGACGGATGACGGTTCTTATGGCAGAAGCGGCATGGTGACGAAGGTGATCGACGACCTGATCACGGAGGAAGGCAAGAGTTATGATGTATGTGTAGCCATCGGACCCATGATTATGATGAAATTCGTATGTCTTACGACTAAGAAATATGATCTGCCCACGGTAGTAAGTATGAACCCGATCATGGTGGATGGAACCGGTATGTGCGGTGCATGTCGTCTGACAGTAGATGGGGAGGTTAAGTTTGCCTGTGTGGACGGTCCGGAATTTGACGGGCATAAAGTAGATTTTGATCAGGCAATGAAACGCCAGCAGATCTATAAGACGAAAGAGGGAAGAGCATTCTTAAAGGCACAAGAGGGTAATACCCATCATGGCGGATGCGGAAATTGCGGAGGAGAGGAATAATGGAAGCAGATGTATTAAAGAAAGTACCCGTCCGTGAACAGGATGCCAAGGTACGTGCAACAAATTTTGAGGAAGTATGTCTGGGATATGATAAAGAGGAAGCAATGTGCGAGGCGACCCGCTGTATCAACTGTAAGAATGCACAGTGTATCAAGGGCTGCCCTGTAGCAATCAATATACCCGGATTTATCGAGAAAGTAAAAGAGGGAGATATTGCTGCGGC
>CAMWXF010000273.1 GCA_947178115.1 uncultured Lachnospiraceae bacterium | reverse complement strand
TTTAGCGACACGCTCATACTTTGCACCGAAAAATTGTTTTGAGAGAGCCTGCAAAATATTCTCTTCTTTAACACCTCCCGGATTTTGTCCGCTTCAATTTCCTGTCCGGTAAAACATCTTTTTATCTGTCCTTGTTCCAATACCACTACCCGGTCGGACGTAAGGCAGATACTTTCGAGAATATGGGACGAAAAGAGGATCGTTCCGTACTGTCGATAGTCGCAGATCTGTCGGTACAGGTATTCAGTACTCTGGAAATCAAGTCCGTTCACCGGCTCGTCCAGTATAAGCAGTTTTGGCTTCAGGGCAAAAGCTGTAATCAGGTAAGCCTTTTTCAGATTTCCTGTGGACAGTTCTTTCAGCAAAATATCGGTATATTCCTCAAATTGAAAGCCATGAATCAATTCATCAATATCAGATAACTTCTTTCCGTAAGATGCCGCTACATAGGAAGCATACTCACGAAATGTAAAAAATTGAAAAGAATGGTCTTCGGCGAATACGGTATACCGTTCTTTTTTGAACCTTTGGTTACGGAATATAAGCGATTCGCCCTGCCACAAAGCAGCTTCCACTTGAAAACTGTCAAGCAGTCCGGAAAGCGTTTTGATAAAAGTGGTTTTGCCGGCGCCGTTTAATCCGATCAGTCCCACGACCTCGTGTTCTGCCAATTCGAGAGAAACGTTTGACAGCACTTTTCTGCCTTCGGAATACCAGGCGCTTAAGTTTTGGATTGTCAGGAGAGAATTGCCCATGTTACCGTTCTCCTTTGCCGTCTTGTTCCTTTTGCTGTGCCCTATAGGCGGAGTATAGGAAGATACCGCATATGATGACATAGAGCACTGCCATTTCGAAGCGCCCGGATATGCCGTTTGCGACAGCAATGGCCAGCCATATCACAGCCAGAATTCCGCGAATATATACATGACGCATAATCATTACCTCCTTGTGTGCATTTTGCATTGTTTGTTGTGTCGTAACTGTTTATAAGCTGCTTCGTAACTGTGAAGATCAGTTACGTTGTGTCTTAATCATAACTGTAAAAGGAGGTCTGTGCGCAGGTGTCCGCAATCGGCAGGTTTTTGACCGCGAAAAAAGCTGTAAAGCATTTTGGTGTAAAATTACATGCTTTACAGCTTATATCAGGTTTCATCGGTCGGTATGCACTGATAGGACAGGGTGGCAACGGCCCGGAATATGTTGTCGGTGTAAGAGGTCTGTATCGTGCCGTCATATTTCTCGGCGGCGGTTCGTGCGCTTTTTAATCCCCAGCCATGCAGTCCGCCGTCTTGTTTTGTCGTTTGCAGCGTCCGGTCTTTCTCTACCGGCAGAACTGAAAAACCGTTTTCACATTTAATAATGAGCATTTGGTTGATCCGGCGTATAGTCAGCCGTATGAATTTTCGTTCCGGTTCCGGCACCTGTTTGGCGGCTTCCAGTGCGTTGTCAAGGAAATTGCCCAGGATCGCGCATAGATCAGCGCTTCGGATGTTAGTGTGACGGGGATATTCGACCTGCGCCTGCAGATGGATTCCCTCCGCCTCGGCGGCAAGAGCCTTGCTGCTTATGAGATAGTCTGCGGTTTCCTCGCCGGTCCATACGGCGGAAGTCATTTCGCGTACGGGAGCCTGCAAGTCATTCAGATATTGCAGGGCTTCCTCTGTCTTTCGATGAGAAAGGAGCTGCTGCAGCACACCGATGTGGTTATGAAAATCATGAAAAAGCTTTGCGTTGATTTCATAGGCATGGTTTAAAGTGGTGTAATCCCGTTCCAGAAGTTCGGCCTGTTCGGATTTAAGTCTTGCCAGTTCCCGCTCGGATTCATACTGCCGGCGCAGGCGGAAGACCAGAACAGACATCATTAAGACGACCGATAGAGTGGTCCACATGGTAATCGTATCTTCCGAGACCGTAAGCGTTGTCTGCTCGGACAGTGTGATCACCGCCAGAAATCCTGCGACAAGAAAGACGGATATCAGGCGAAAGGCTCTCTCTGCTGTGATATCCTGCCGTCCGGCAAGATACACCATTAGGACAACAAGAAGTGCGTGAAGCAGCCAGACAGCGGTCTGTCCGATGACGGTTGCGGTGTCGGGAAGCGCCGGATATCGTAGCATGACAGCCAGCCACGCGGTAAAAAGAAACTGCCAGAGAAAAACAGCAACCTCATAAAAGATCCCGATAAATGAGCTCATTCTGGTGTCCGCCTTCTGAAAACGGACGGCGCAGACCGTAAACCAGACGGTTTCTAAGCCCATGCGGTAATATTCCGGCAGTTTTGTCGCGGATAAGAGGACGGAAATTGCAGCGCAGCCGAGAAGTGCCGCCGCGATCTCTTTCCTGTCTGGCTTCTGTGCGGACAACAGTCGATGGATCAGGAACAGGCAGACGATGGCACGCACGCCTCCGGCCGCGGTCTGTGAAATAAAAAAAATCAGCTCTGTCATATATGCGTCCCCCAATACTGATTGATCTGTTCTTTGACACCCGGCAGATGAGAGCGGCTTATGGGAAGCGAGATATTGTTTTTCAAGAGGGCCATGCCGTCCCTTATCTGCATAATATGGATCATATTGACAATGCAGCCGCGGTCAATGTAGATAAATTCTTCCGCGTCCAATTCTTCATAAACCTGTCCGAGACTTTTGCGCACTTTGGATACTCCCTTTTCCGTGACAAATCCGGCATTCTTGCCGTCACGTTCAATATAGAGAATTTCCCGGTAAGGGATTTTTTCCAGGCGGCTGTTTGTCTGAATGGTATATGCTTTTCCGTCTTCTAAAGTGATAAGCCTGATGGCCTCTTCTATGGCCAGGGATAGCCTTTTGTCGATATCGTTTTTCGGCACATAACGGAAGACGGACAGTTCAAAGGCATCTATGGCGTATTCAATGTGGGAAGTAATAAAGATAATTTTCACATTCGGCAGATGGGGCTTTATTTTTTCTGCGATGTCCATTCCTGTGATCCCCGGCATTTCTATGTCTAATAAGATCAGATCGAAATAAAAGTGATCTTCCGTGATGTCATAGAGCAGATTGCTGCCGGAGGCGTAAACATCGATTTGTCCCATATTTTTGCATTGCCTTAAACATTTTTCTGCTATTTCTTTATGTGTGGAAAGGGCTGTCTGATCGTCATCGCATATCGCTATGCGCAGCATAGTATCACCTCACTTAAGCAACTTCTGAACAGTTACCATTATACTATATTTTCACGGACTCTCATATGTATTTTCTATAATAGGATTCAAGTGTCAAAAGATGCTTAAAAAAAGCTGAGAGGGCAGATTGCACAAAATGTTCTCTCGTGTCGGGCTTCGTCATATGGATTTTCTAAAATATTCCGCTGAAATTGTGGCTACGGACGAAACCGCCCTCTATTCGCCATCCAGACATGATTTAGTTATACTTGGGCACCGTATTCTGGTGCCGTAGTATGACTTCATGTCTTCTCATTGTCGGGCTTTCCGGGACATCAGCTTATTACCCGTTAGGGTATTAAGCACGTCCCTGA
>CAMWXF010000272.1 GCA_947178115.1 uncultured Lachnospiraceae bacterium | reverse complement strand
TAAGGAGCCCCTTAAAAAGCGTCAGTGCTTAACGAGGTTTTTCACGAGTTTAGCACCTGTTACGCTTTTTACGGAGCGAGAGCGCGGCTCCGTAGATATTAACTTCCATATGCGCGTACGTTTTAGTTTACCCATAAACAACTGCAAATCGTAGATTTTTCGAATTTTTCGAAGTTTATAAAAAAATACTTCCTATTTCATAAAATCTAGTGTATAATATTCGCATTGACAGAGATAGATCATTTCGGATAACACATCAGGTTATAAATCCCTAGACGAAAGAACGTATACGGAAGAATGTATATAGATGATTTATTAAAATACAGGAGGCATGTATGAGAGAAAAGTATGAATCGTTGGCACTTGCCGATTTGAAGGCGATCGCTAAGGGAAGAGGAATCAAGGGTACTTCTACTATGAAGAAAGCCGAGATCGTGGAAGCCATGCTGGCGGAGGATGAGAAAGACAAGGCGGCGGGTAAGGAAGTGGCAGTGAAATCCGTGGTTCCGCCGAAGAAGGATGGCGCTGAGGAAGAGAAGTTTCCTTCTGAGCTGGACAGTGGTATTACGGCCAGCGGTATTCTCGAAGTTATGAGTGACGGCTTTGGCTTTATCAGGTGCGAGAATTATCTGCCCGGTGAGAATGATGTCTATGTGGCACCCAGCCAGATTCGCCGTTTTGGTTTAAAAACAGGTGATATTTTAGAAGGTAATACGAGAGTAAAGACACAGAATGAGAAATTCAGCGCTCTTTTATATGTGAAGTCGATCAATGGCTATCCGCCGGAAATCGCTATGCGCAGACCGAATTTTGAGAATCTGACACCTATTTTCCCGAACGAGAGACTAAAGCTGGAGACACCGGGTGCGTCTGTTGCCATGCGTATCATGGATCTGATCAGCCCCGTCGGCAAGGGACAGAGAGGTATGATCGTATCCCCGCCTAAGGCCGGTAAGACTACTTTATTAAAAGCGGTAGCAAAGTCTCTCACCAGAACTGCGCCCGATGCCCATCTGATCATTCTGCTGATCGACGAGCGTCCGGAGGAAGTAACGGATATTAAGGAAGCGATCGAAGGACCTAACGTGGAAGTTATCTACTCCACATTTGATGAACTACCGGAACACCACAAGAGAGTGTCCGAGATGGTGATTGAGCGTGCAAAACGCCTTGTGGAGCACGGCAGGGACGTGGTGATTCTCTTAGATAGTATTACCCGTTTGACCAGAGCATACAATCTGGTAGTACCGCCCAGCGGGCGTACGCTGTCCGGCGGTCTTGATCCGGCGGCGTTACATATGCCCAAGAGGATCTTCGGTGCGGCGCGTAATATGAGAGAGGGCGGAAGCCTGACGATTCTGGCTACGGCGCTGGTAGAGACGGGCAGTAAGATGGACGACGTAATTTATGAGGAATTCAAGGGAACCGGTAACATGGAGATGGTGCTGGATCGTAAATTGTCCGAGAAGAGAGTATTTCCTGCCATCGATATTCCGAAATCCAGTACCAGACGGGAGGATCTGCTGCTGACACCGGACGAGCTTGAGGCAATCAACATCATCCGTAAGGCGTTAAACGGCATGAAAGCGGATGAGGCAGTGGAGAAGATTCTGGATATGTTCGCCAGAACCAAGAATAATTTTGAGTTCGTCAATATGGTCAAGAAGATGAAATTTCTTTAATAAAAGGCTTGCATAGCCGAAATTCCTATGCTACAATATAAAAGCTGTCGATTTGCGGCGGCATGGGATGAGAAAATAACGGCGGAAACGTCTGTTTACATTTAGAAGCAAACAGGGAAAGGAGTATGGTTGTAAAATGAAAGAAGGAATCCATCCTGAGTATTATCAGGCGACAGTAACATGTAACTGCGGTAACACATTCGTGACAGGTTCTACAAAACCTGAGATTCACGTGGAAGTTTGTTCCAAATGCCATTCATTCTACACAGGGCAGCAGAAAGCAGCACAGGCTCGCGGACGTATTGATAAGTTCAATAAGAAATACGGTGTGGAAAGCAAATAAGTTTTGTACAAAAAGGTTGAGGTGCATATCTCAACCTTTTCTAATAACAAGACATGAAGACAGATAAAAATGAGGAACAACATAATGGCTAAGAAAAAGAATATGCATTACTCCGGAATCGGTGGACAGGCGGTTTTAGAGGGTATTATGATGAAGAATAAGGAACAGTATGCCGTGGCGGTAAGGAAGCCGGACGGGGAGATCGAGGTTGAGATCGAGCATTATAACAGTATTGTGCATGGAAGTAAACTGTTGAATATACCCTTTGTCCGCGGCATTTTCCAGTTTATAGATTCACTGATTCTCGGAATGAGGAGTCTGAATTTTTCCGCCGGATTCTATGAGGAAGTTGAGGAAAAAGAGACGGCGGCGGATAAGGCTTTTAACAGAATCTTCAAGGATAAGGCGGAAAAGGTGTTCAACGCCATCGTCATGGTATTTTCCGTTGTGATTGCCATCGGCATTTTTATGGTGCTTCCCTATTACGTGACCTCGCTTTTTGAGGAATATGTCAGAAGCGACTCTTTTATGGCAATTATAGAGGGTGTGCTGCGCATCGTGATTTTTGTGGGGTATGTGCTCAGTATTTCCCTGATGAAGGATATCAGACGCGTATATATGTATCACGGCGCGGAGCATAAGTGTATCAACTGTATCGAGAAGGGACGTCCGTTGACGGTAAGCAATGTCATGAAAAGCTCTAAGCAGCATAAGCGTTGTGGAACGAGCTTTATGTTGTTTGTTATGTTTGTAAGCGTGATTCTGTTCTTCTTTATCAGAGTGGAGAATCCCGTGTACCGCGTGCTGGTTCGAATCGCGCTGATTCCGGTGATTGCGGGCATATCTTATGAGATTATCCGGCTGGCGGGAAGAAGCAATAATATTTTGGTCAGGATTATTTCAGCGCCGGGCATGTGGCTGCAGAGACTGACGACCAGAGAGCCGGACGAGAGCATGGTAGAGGTTGCGATTGCTGCGGTGGAGGCGGTTTTTGACTGGAAGGCGTACTTGTATGAGGAGTTCGGGTACGAAGTGGATGATTCGTGGCTGAAGGATGATGAAACTGAGCATTATAAATAATAGCGGAAATAGCATATGTTATATTATGATGGATTGACATATAAAGAATTATATAATTGGGGATGCGGGCAGCTTGCGGAAGCGGGTATTTCTGAGTCTCAGCTTGATGCCAGATTGTTGCTGGAATATTGCTGTGGAACGGATCGGAATACGCTTCTTGTCCATGGGGAGAAGATCATATCGGCGCAGGAATATGAGAAATTTGCAGATTGTATTGCACGCAGAAAAGAGCATGTGCCGCTTCAACAGATTACCGGCGAGCAGAATTTTATGGGATTAACCTTTGATGTGTATGAAAATGTTCTTATTCCAAGGCAGGATACGGAAGTGCTGGTGGAAGAAGTTATGCGCCATCTCCATGACGGGATGAGAATACTGGACATGTGTACCGGTTCGGGATGTATTCTGCTGAGTCTG
>CAMWXF010000271.1 GCA_947178115.1 uncultured Lachnospiraceae bacterium | reverse complement strand
TATGACTGCTATTCATGGTGTATATGTATATTTCGGACTCGTAACGATAGCCATTGTTGTTTCAGTCATTTTGTATCTTAAGGCCGAAAATAAAAAATCATACAAAAAATAGTTTATACTTATATTATTTTATAATTGGTATTGATTGCATTGTGACGCTTTTGATTTGTCCGAATATGGAATTGCATGACGTTTACCCATGCAATCCCCTAGCCTGTCTGTCCATATCCTCAACTACGATATCATAGATCTCACCCAGAGTGGCGCAGTATTCCAGCACCTTCCACGGTTCGTTTGTGTGAAAATGAATCTTGATCATTTCTTCATCGCCTACTGCCAGAAGACAGTCGCCTTTGAAATTCTCGGTAAAATAATCGCTGATCACATCCTCGTCTAAGTCTTCTCCCTCAATCAGAAGCTGCGTGTCGTATTTGTATTCTAACATAGTGCCCTCCTTTATATTTGGAAACTGTTTCTTTTTTCCGGGTTTGCGAAGCAAACCTCACAAGCGGACTTGCTCGCTTTTTTCTTGTAACATGATTTCAAGTTTATGTACATCGTTCACAGTCAAGCCGGTTTGCGGATCGGTTCTTAGCTGATGTTTTGCAACTTCGGTATTGTGTAAGTCCAGGTCGTCTATGACCACCCAGTGTTTTACTTCTTTATGGTCGTCAAGCCATGCAAGAATTTCTTCCGCTTTCACAAGACTGAATTTCTTGCTCTTTTTTATTTCCTCAGTCGCATGGTTAGGAGTGACGGAATATATCGATAAATCTTCCTGTGATAATAGAGTTTCCAGTCGTGCAGCTTCTATTCGTAACGGACGTAAATGGGAATCAAACCAGTATTTCCAGCCGGAATGTAGAACAATTCCTGCGTCGGTACGGCTGACCAGTTCGCCTAATAATTTTATCTTTTCAGAATCGATCAAAGTTCCATCGCTGATCTCGCGCTGATGGGTGTCGTTCCAGAAATTGGAATTTAGTACGCCGTCAATATCTAAGAATATTACTCTGGTCATTTCGGAGTCTCCGCTTACGAGGCAAATTATCGAAAACAGGATTGTTTTTCTATTCATATTTTAAGCAATGGATTGTCAGAAATCAATAACCAGATTAAAATAGGGTTTGAAAGAATGAAAAGGAGATGCAACCTAATGAATATAAAAAACAGATGGATTAAGTTAAACAGTGTTCTTCTGATTGCAGTCATGCTTATAGCAGGATGTGGGAAAGATTCTAATGATACGGCGCTTGAGAATCGTTCGGAAACAGATTCGGAATCTTCCGGTATTGAGAACAGCATGGAAGAAACCAACAGCGTGGAAGAGAGCGCCGCACCGGAGCAGGACAGCGGCAGTGCAATGCCCGCTTTTACGGCGAAGGATCTGGACGGCAACACGGTCACCGAAAGCATTTTCAGTGACAAAGACCTGACGGTGGTGAATATCTGGGGAACCTTCTGCGGTCCCTGTATAAGAGAAATGCCGGAATTAGGGACATGGGCTAAAGATATGCCGGACAACGTGCAGCTGATCGGTCTGGTAATAGATATAGCAGGCGACGAAGATACTGAACACCATGACCTGGCGATAAATATCATGCAAAACGCCGATGCGGATTTTACTCAGATCGTTGCGAATCAGGATTTTGCCGATATTTTAAAAGATGTTTATGGCGTACCTACCACAATGTTTGTCGATAAAGACGGAAATATCGTAGGCGAACCGATCATCGGCGCGAATGTGGACGGATATAAGGAGTTTGTGGAGGATTATCTGAATGAGCAGTAAGCGGAAAAGTATTATTCAGATCACGACATTTTTGATTGCAGGATTTTTTATACTGTATGGAATGGTCAGGGGTGAAGTGAGCGTCGTGCTTAATAAGGCGGTTAATATCTGTTTTGAATGTATCGGATTAGGATAGCAGATGAGTTATATCCGGGCAGGAAGGAACAAGTTATATATGAAACATTCGATCAAAAGAAAAATCGTACAGCTGGCGGCATTCGGTTATTCCAATCCCTATCTCAAGAATTTTATGGGCGGAAAGCTGTATCAGGGCAAGTGGAAACAATTCTGTAATCCGGGACTGAACTGCTATTCCTGTCCGGCGGCAAGCCTTGCCTGTCCGATCGGAGCGCTTCAGGCAGTAAGCGGTTCCGTGAATTTTAAGTTCAGTTTCTATGTAGTCGGGATTCTCTTAGCCGTTGGTGTGCTCTTAGGAAGGGCGGTTTGCGGGTGGCTGTGTCCTTTCGGCTTATTTCAGGAACTACTTCATAAATTTCCGTCCCCGAAATTGAAATTGAAAAAAGCCTTTATCTACGTGAAGTATGTTGTTCTGGTCGTCTTTGTGATTGTGCTGCCGATTGCCGTCACGGACTATATGGGTATGGGGAAGCCGGCTTTCTGTCAGTATATCTGTCCGGCAGGGACGCTGGAAGGCGGAATTCCCTTGCTTCTTTCCCATAAGGCGCTCCGACAGACAATCGGGTCGCTTTTTACATTGAAGATGACGATTCTGATTGTGACGATTATCGGCTGTGTGCTGATCTATCGGTTTTTCTGCAGGGTGTTTTGTCCTCTCGGCGCTATATACGGACTGCTGAATGAGATCAGTATTTACAGACTGGAAATAGACGCGCACAAGTGTGTAAGCTGCGGGAAATGTAAGCGGATATGCAAGATGGAAGTTGATCCGGTGAAGACGCCGGCCAGTGCGGAATGCATTCGATGCGGCGCATGTGCGGATACGTGTCCGGAAGGGGCGATTTGCTTGCAGTTTCGGTTGAAAAGCACTATAATGACCGATAGAACTGAAATGACGAATGAGAGATGATTAATTTATGGAAAAAAATCTGACCACAGGCAGCGTGTTTAAGACACTTTTATACTTTTCGCTGCCCTATCTTTTGGCATATTTTCTGCAGACGTTGTATGGGATGGCTGACTTGTTTATCATCGGACAGTACAACGGAGTGGAGAGTACAACGGCAGTTTCCATCGGCAGTCAGGTCATGCATATGCTGACCGTCATGATCGTCGGGCTGGCAATGGGCGCTACGGTGATGATCGGACAGGCGGTAGGCGCGGGGAAAAAGGAACAGGCTTCTCTGGCGATCGGTAATACAATCACATTATTCATGATATTGTCCGTTATCGTGACGGCAGTGCTGCTAATCGCCGTAAGACCGATCGTTACGGTGATGTCCACACCTGCGGAGGCGGTGCCGGGGACAGTTGCTTATCTTACGGTATGTTTTATAGGAGTTCCGTTTATTACGGCCTATAATATTATCAGCTCCATTTTTCGGGGCATGGGTGACTCTAAGAGTCCGATGTATTTTATCGCGGTTGCCTGTGTCGCGAATATTGCGCTGGACTATCTGCTGATCGGCGGTCTGGGGCTCGGACCGGTGGGAGCGGCACTGGGAACGACATTATCCCAGACGATCAGTGTGATTGTTTCTCTACTGGTGATTCTGAAAAAGAAAACGGGCATAACGCTCACGGCAACGGCCT